>CAZQZA010000006.1:0-24312 GCA_964597725.1 uncultured Dehalococcoidales bacterium
CTACTTGCTGGGCTAAAGAGGCGATATGTCCGTTGGTTAGGCAGTGACCTTTTCTAGCACTGATTTCAAGGAAGATGCCGTTGGTGGCAGCTAGTTGGGCTTCTTCCAGACTTAGAAGCCCCGGGTGAGCTAAGATGTCAACATGGGAGCTATGTAGTGCGGCTTGGTTAGTACCCTTTTCAACAGGCTCAACAATTGTTTCGCCATGGACTACCACAATCCATGCTCCCAGTTCCTTAGCCTTCTTAGCCGCCTCAGCGATAGCGTGAGCGGGGAGATGGGTAAGTTCTATGCCGGGAATGGCTAAAATATTCCAGTGTGACCGGGCTAAGGCGCAGGCCTCGGTTGTTTCTTGAATAATGCGGGGTAACTCGCCAATGGCAGCGTGGTCGGTGAGAGCAATGGTATGATAATCATTAACTAAAGCACGTCTGATTAGCTCAATCGGTGAGAGTTCTCCGTCACTAAGTAAAGTATGGGTGTGAAAATCATAAACCATTGTTGAACCTCATAACAAAATTGTTTAGCAATTTGACTGAGACACAGTCAATTGAGAATAACATGAGCAAGCTAGCTTAGGCAAGTCCTTAATAGCGGCTTCTATGGTTAGAAAGGAGGACAGTTAAGCTTTGGGTAACATAAATGTAGCTATAATCGGGGTGGGCAATTGCGCCTCATCACTAATTCAGGGCGTCCACTACTACAAGAAAGCAAAAGAGAGCGAATTTGTCCCGGGGCTTATGCATGTTAATTTAGGGGGCTACCATATCAGCGACATCAAGTTCGTCGCTGCCTTTGACGTTGATAAGAACAAGGTTGGCAAAGACCTGGCCAAGGCAATCTTTACTTCACCAAACAATACCCTTAAGTTTTGCGATGTACCAGATACCAGTGTAAGAATTGAGCGTGGTATGACCCACGACGGCTTAGGAAAGTATCTGTCCCAGATAATAGAGAAAGCACCGGGCCCAACGGCTGATATAGTTAAAATCCTAAAAGACACCAAAACCGACGTGGTGATTAATTACCTGCCGGTAGGCAGCGAAGAGGCGACCAAATGGTATGTTGAGCAGGTACTGGCGGCTGGCTGCGGTTTTGTCAACTGCATTCCAGTTTTTATTGCCCGTGAGAAATACTGGCAGAAGCGCTTTGAGCAACACGGACTGCCAGTAATCGGTGATGATATAAAATCCCAGGTAGGGGCAACTATTGTCCACCGCATCCTCACCCGGCTATTTAGAGACCGTGGCGTTAGGCTGGAGCGAACCTACCAGTTGAACTTTGGCGGCAATACTGATTTCCTTAATATGCTAGAGCGAGAACGCCTTGAGTCTAAGAAGATATCTAAAACCAATGCGGTTACCTCTCAGTTAGATTACGAACTTAACGCTGACGACATACATGTTGGTCCCAGCGATTATGTTCCCTGGCTTGAGGACCGTAAGTTTTGCCATATTAAGATGGAGGGACGAACCTTCGGCGATGTTCCTCTAAACCTAGATATGAAACTTGAGGTATGGGATAGCCCCAACTCAGCCGGGGTGGTTATTGACGCTATCAGGTGCTGCAAACTTGCCCTGGACCGTGGATTAAAGGGGACATTAATAGGTCCCTCTGCTTACTTTATGAAATCACCACCGATTCAATATACCGATGACGAAGCTCACCAAATGGTGGAAGAGTTTATTATTGAGGCACGAAAGAGCGAGCCGTCTGAACAACCTGGGCAAGGAAAAGGGTAGACTACCTTTATTGGTGATAGCTTGAATAAACTTACGGCTAAGATTTAGGCAGCTAATATGAAGATTGCGTTGGTTTCCCCTTACGACTTTGCTTACCCTGGTGGTGTCGTCAATCATATCTCTGCATTGGAGCGGCACTTAACCAAGATGGGTCACCAGGTTAAGGTCATTGCCCCTGCCTCTAAAGCTGTCCCTGACTTTGGTGACAGGTTTATACCTATAGGTAAACCGCGACCTATTCCCGCCAGCGGTTCTATTGCTCGCATTACTATATCACTGAGGCTAGCATCCAGAATAAAAGAGGTACTGGCTGAAGAAAAGTTTGATATTATTCACCTGCACGAGCCATTCATGCCCATGCTTTGTACTGCTGTACTCCGGTTTTCAGAGACAGCCAATATAGGCACCTTCCATGCGTGCCATGGCAGCCCGGGGTACAATTTTGGTCGACCTATCTCCACCATGATGTTGAAAAGGCGTCGTCGCAAGCTCGTCGGCAAAATTGCTGTGTCCAAACCAGCGATGGACTTTGCCCACAAATACGTCCCCGGCTACTATAATATCATCCCTAATGGCATAGATGTGGAGCACTTCTCGCCTGATGTATCTCCAGTTGATAAGTTCTGTGATGGGAAACTGAATATCCTGTTTGTTGGTCGTATGGAGAAACGAAAAGGCTTGTCTTATTTACTTAAAGCCTACAAACAGGTTAAGCAGGAAATTCCCAATTCCCGACTTATCGTAGTCGGTCCTGGCACCAGATCGCGCAGCAAATATGAGAGGCAGGTTAGGCGTAGCAACTTGCAGGACGTTGTTTTTACTGGCTATGTTTCTTATGAAGAATTACCCAGATACTATAAGACGGCTGATATCTATTGTTCTCCGGCTACCGGTCGGGAAAGCTTCGGCATTGTTCTACTTGAGGCTATGGCTGTTGGTAAACCAGTTGTTGCTTCCAGCATAGAGGGCTATGCCAACGTAGTAAGTCACAGTGTTGACGGGTTACTGGTACCGCCAAAAGATACAGGAATGTTAGCCCAGGCCCTAATTTCTCTTATGGCTGATGAATCACTTCGGCAGCAGATGGGAGCTAGGGGGATACTTAAAGCCAAGGAGTATAGCTGGGAGCATATTGCACAAAGAGTGTTCAGTTATTACATGAGAGTGCTTAGCGAACCTCCATGGAATAAACGATTCGCAGAAGACAAAATTATGCCACTTTCGGTGCAGCAAGAAGATGGTAGATAGTTTAGATAATATTGCTACAGGAGAGCCGCCCTCAGTGTTGAAGTTATCTGAGATTCGTAAGACCATAGCCTATCGCTTTACTGAACCAGTGGCAAGACTTGTGGCGAGGACAGCTATAACACCCACTGCCATAACCTGGCTTGGGTTTCTGCTAGCCGTGGGGGCGGCAACGCTTATTATTACTGGACACCTTTTTGCCGCTGGGTTGGTAGTGCTTATTGCTGGCTTTTTTGATATGCTTGATGGAGCCCTGGCTCGCCACACTGGTCGGGCTAGTCGCTTTGGCGCTATTCTCGATTCCACACTTGACCGCTTAGCCGAAGCTGTAGTACTGCTTGGTATCCTAGTGCTATATGCCAGAGAACAATTGCTAGCTCAGACTCTACTTGTTGGTGTTACCTTATTTGGTTCCTTTCTAGTGAGCTACATTAGGGCTAGAGCAGAGGCAATAGGCTTGAAGTGTCAGGTGGGATTGTTTACCCGACCCGAGAGGGTTATCGTACTGGCACTAGGACTTCTGCTCAACCAGATTGCTTATGTCCTAGTTGCTGCCCTAGCTATTATAGCGGTATTTAGCTTCATCACCGCTGGCCAGAGGCTACTTTACGTGTGGCAACAAACAAGGGTAAAATAGTAAATAATAGGAGAAGCAATGCCAGTTATCGCAATAATCGGAGCTCAATGGGGGGATGAGGGAAAAGGCAAGGTAGTTGACCTGCTAGCAGAGAAAGTCAAGGTGGTAATGCGTTTCTCCGGTGGTGATAATGCCGGGCACACTGTAGTTAACCCCTATGGCGAATTTAAACTACACCTTGTTCCTTCCGGTATCTTTTATCCGCACACAGTGTGCATTATTGGCAACGGAGTAGTGATTAATCCGACAGTGCTAATTAGCGAAGTAGATGAGCTTAACCAGCGCGGTGTTGATACCAACAGGCTCTTTATCAGTGACCGAGCTCACCTCATTATGCCGTACCACATCCTGCTAGATGGCCTTGAGGAGGAATTACGGGGCGTGAAGGCATTAGGCACCACGCGTAAAGGTGTAGGTCCTGCCTTTACTGACAAAACGGCAAGGCTAGGCATTAGAGCTGGTGACCTCCTGGATAAGGAAGCTTTACGAGAACGACTTCAGTTTGTTCTGGAATACAAAAACATTATTTTGACCAAGGTCCACGGAGTGAACCCTCTATCACTGGATGAGGTATATAGCGGTTATTGCCGGTACGCTGAGCGTTTGGCACCGTTTATTAGAGAGACATCTGTAATGGTGGAGGAGGCATTAAATGAGGGAGAGCTGGTTCTATTAGAAGGGGCCCAGGGAAGCCTGCTTGACCCCGATTTCGGCAGCTATCCATACACTACCTCTTCTTCACCATTAGCCGGTGGTGGCTGTTTAGGCGCCGGGATTAGTCCTAACCGAATTAATCACATCCTTGGTGTGTTTAAGGCTTACTGCACCAGGGTTGGTAGCGGTCCCATGCCTACTGAACTGAAGGATGAAGTGGGTAACTTAATTCGGGAACGAGCTCATGAGTATGGCACTACTACTGGTAGACCCCGCCGTTGTGGCTGGTTTGATGCCGTTGCCGCTCGCTTCACCAGCCGAATTAACGGCTTTACCGGAGCCGCCATTACCCGCCTTGACATCCTTGATACCTTTCCCCACCTCAAGATATGTGTTGGCTATAAACTAGATGGACAGACAATCGACTATTTCCCGGCCAGTATAACTGCTCTAGAGCGGTGTCAACCTATCTATGAAGAAGTACCAGGATGGCAGGCTCCTACTACCCATATTAGACAATATGAAGAGCTACCTCCCGAGGCCAAACAATACCTAGCTAGACTAGAAGAGTTTATTGCTTGTCCCATCAATCTTGTCTGTGTGGGACCAAGGCGAGAGCAGACTATCGTCAAAACGCCTATCTTTTAGTATCACTGACCGGCAGGTCAATGTGGTAGTCTTTCAAAGCGTCTCGGATAAAGGCGGCTGATTTTTCATCAGGTTCAGTAAGCGGTAGGCGCGGTTTGCCGACATTAAAGCCAACGTAGTTCAGTGCGTATTTAACTGGGATGGGATTAGAGACAACAAACAGGGCATTAATCAGGGGCAGAAGGCGACGGTGTATATTGGCAGCTTCGTCTGTTTTGCCACTGGTAAAGCTATCAATCATTCCCTTAATCTGGTTGCCCACAAGGTGAGAGGCAACACTAATCACTCCATAGCCACCTATAGCTAATATGGGCAGGGTATCACTATCATTGCCACTCCAGACCAGAAAATCGTCTCTGGTGTTATTGATAATCATGGAAATTTGCTCTAAGTTACCACTGGCTTCTTTTACCCCAATAATGTTGTCTCTTTGGCTTAACTTGATAACTGTGTCGGCTGCTAGATTGATAACCGTGCGTGACGGCACATTGTAAAGGATACAGGGTAAGCTAGTGCTTTCAGCAACAATCTTAAAGTGCTGGTATAAGCCGTCCTGAGTTGGCTTATTATAGTACGGAACCACCAGTAAGCAGGCATCAACCCCAATTCGTTCGGCTTTTTTAGTCGCTTCCAGAGCTTCTACGGTACTATTACTACCAGTATAAGCTATTACTGAACCTCGTTCACCCACTGCTGACTTTACCTCGGTCAAAAGGCGTACTTCTTCCTCACGGAGTAGGGTGGGAGATTCTCCAGTTGTAGCTACGAGCACTACCCCTTCACTTCCTGACTCGAGTAGGGCTAAGGCTAACCTTTTAGCCTGCTCATAATCAACCTTCCCTTTTTCATCAAAGGGTGTTACCATGGCTGTAAGCAGTCGTCCTAATTCTTTCATTTCGTACCTCCTGGATGTAACCATTCCCTCTTAATCATCTCTTCAGCAATCTGTACCGCATTTAGAGCCGCTCCCTTGCGCAGATTGTCAGCTACCACCCACATAACCAAGCCATTGGGGTGAGAAGCATCTCGACGAATGCGGCCAACAAAGACCTCATCGGTGCCGGCGGCTGACCAAGGCTGAGGATAAAGGCTGATTGCGGTGTCATCCAGTAATTTGATCCCTGGGGCCTGGGTAAAGATATACCGTGCCTCATCAGGAGACATGGGCTGAGAAAACTCCATGTGGACAGCTACACTATGTCCGGTAAACACCGGGACTCGCACGCAAGTAGTTGAGATGGCTATATCATCGGCATGCATTATCTTTCTGGTTTCTTCTACCATCTTCCACTCTTCTTTGGTATAGCCATTGTCCAGAAAAACGTCTATTTCCGGCAGTACATTAAAGGCTATTTGGTGAGGGTAAACATGGGGGATAGTGGTCTGACCCTCTAGCACCTGCTTGGCCTGTACCGTTAGTTCCTCTACCGCGGCTGACCCGGTGCCCGACACTGCCTGGTAAGTATCAGCGATAATACGCTTGATAGGGTTAACTTTGTGCAGCGGATAAAGAGCCATAACCATTTGAATGGTGGAGCAGTTCGGATTAGCTATGATTCCCTTATGCCGCCTAATATCTCCAGGGTTGACCTCAGGGACTACCAGCGGAACGGTAGACATCATTCTAAAAGCAGAGCTATTATCGATAACTACCGCTCCTGATTGAGCTGCTATAGGTGAGAAGTAGCGGCTAGTCTCAGCACCAGCAGAGAAGAGGGCAATATCTATTTTCTTAAATGACTCCGGAGTTGTCTCCTTAACCGCCATCTCCTGATGATTGACAAACAGCTTCTTACCGGCTGAGCGGTCTGAGGCTAAAAGAAGAATTGCGTTCATCGGAAAATTACGTTGCTCCAGCACCTTGATGAACTCTTGTCCTACCAACCCGGTGGCACCAACAACCGCCACCCTATACTCAGTCATCATCCCTCCTTAAACCAAGCAAGGCATCCAAACCATAGACCAATCCTTGACGTTTAACTACTTCCTTAATGGCTAGTATAACACCCGGTATATAACACTGGCGATTGATGGTATCATGCCGTATCCTCAGTGTTTGGCCAGTCGTACCCAAGATTACCTCCTGATGTGCCATAAGACCAGGTAGGCGCACGCTATGAATAGTAATACCCTCAACCTGTTCCCCCCGGCTACTCGAGCCCGCCTTTGATTCTGGAGGACAAGAGAAGGGTTTACCCCTAGCTTGAGCCATTGCTCTGGCAGTGGAGAGAGCAGTTCCTGAAGGAGCATCGACTTTCTGGTGGTGATGTAGCTCTATAATTTCAGCATGGTCAAGGTACTTGCCAGCTAGCTTAGCTAGATGTATCATTAGCACCGCGCCGAGGGCGAAGTTCGGTGCTACCACGGCACTAACCTGATGGGCTCTGGTTAGCTGCTCAATCTCGCTAATATCATCAGTGGTTAGCCCGGTGGTTCCTATTACTAAGTTAACGCCCTGTTTAGTAGCTATTCGCACTGCTGGCATGGTAGCTTGCGCAACAGTAAAATCTACCAATACCTCGGGCTGGCACTTGGTGAGGATATACTCTAAATCAGAAGAAAAGGGTACCTTACCTGAGCTATCCGGCAAGGTTAGGTGCTCCTCGGCAACCTGCAGCTCCACAGCACCTACTACTTGCATCTCAGGCTCGTTACACAGGGCATTAATCACCTCTCGCCCCATTCTGCCTAAGGCACCTTGAACAACTACTTTTATTGACTTCATGACATCAGCCTTATGTTTTAGTAACGTCGCTTATCACTCGGGAAGCGTGGGTCAGAAGAATGACCCAGGCGCTTCTTAAATGGGTAATCTGTAGATAGGGAGTCCTCAACCCGAGCCCCACTCATCTTATCAAGCTTATCAAAAACCGCTCGTCTTGATAGCCTTATCTTACCCATATTGTCAATATCAATCACTTTAACCGTAATCTCATCACCCACCTTAACTACATCCTCGACCTTATCTACCCGGTAATCGGCTAGTTCACTGATGTGAACCATGCCTTCTTTACTGGGAAGGATTTCTACAAAAGCACCGAAGGTCATCAGCCGAGTTACCTTCCCAGTATATATACCACCAATTTCTGCATCCTTAGTGAGACTTTCAATAATGCTGATAGCTTTTTGGGCAGCTGCCTCATCAGATGAGCCAATAAGTACTGTGCCATCGTTTTCAATATCTATAGTGGTTTTAGTTTCATCAATTATTGACCTGATAGTTTTACCTCCAGTACCGATTACAGCGCCAATTTTATCCGGGTCAATCATTAGTCTATACATTTGTGGCGCATAGCGGCTGAGCTCAGGTCGACTAGAACTAATGGTCTGCTGCATCTTTTCCAGTATAAACAAACGAGCCTTACAAGCTTGATTTAACGCCTGTTTCAAGATTTCCAGGCTTATGCCCTTGAGCTTAGTATCTAGTTGTAGCGCTGTAATCCCCTCAGCAGTACCTGCTACCTTAAAGTCCATATCGCCATAGGCGTCCTCTACGCCTTCAATATCAGTTAGAATAGTATAGTTGCCAGTCTCTCCAGTGACTAAGCCCATAGCCACCCCGGCTACTGCTGTTTTGATAGGTATCCCGGCGTCCATCAAAGATAGACTTGAGGCACAAACACTGGCCATAGAGGTGCTGCCACTAGAGCTCAAGACCTCTGAGACGAGGCGAATAGTGTAGGGGAAATCCTCATCTCTAGGCAGCACCGGGACAATAGCTCGCTCCGCCAGGGCGCCATGCCCAATTTCGCGGCGACTAGTTGTGCCAATGCGTTTCACCTCACCGGAAGAGAAAGGAGGAAAATTATAGTGGTGCATAAAGCGCTTAGTCTCCTCTATTCCCAAGCCGTCAAGTTGCTGTTCTTTCTTAATGGAACCCAAGGTAGTAATTGTCAGCACCTGTGTTTGACCTCGAGTGAATAGCGCTGAGCCGTGGACGCGAGGTAGTAGTCCTACTTCGCAGCTAATGGGGCGGACATCTGTCAAACTACGTCCACCGAAACGCTGCCCTCTATCAAGTATATTACTTCTAACTTCAGTTTTAACCCTCGCTTCGAAAGCGGAAAGTATGTCTTCTTCTGGAAATGTCTCGCTTAGATTCTCCACCAGCTCTTTCTTTAGATTGTTGAGCATTTGCTCACGTTGTAGTTTCTCCAGCTGGCTTAAGGCCTGGGCCAGTTTACCATTAACCATTGGTGAGATGGCTGATATTACCTCAGGGTTAACCTCCTTAACCGGGATTTCCATCTTAGGCTTGCCATAAGCCTGTTGAAGTTGTTCCTGGAGCTTAATAATATCCTGGTTTGCTTCATGCCCGAATTCAATTGCCCGGATGACAACATCTTCCGAAACCTCATGAGCCCCTGCCTCTACCATTACTAACGCTTGCTTGGTACTAACGACCACAAGGTCAAGAAGGCTACTTTCAAGCTGGGCTAGTGTCGGATTTAATATTAGTTCATCATCAACACAACCAATGTGAACGGCACTTACTGGGCCATCAAACGGTACCTCCGATATAGATAGAGCCGCCGAACCACCGATAACCGCCAGGATGTCAGGGTCGTTTTCTTGGTCGGCAGAAAGAACAGTAATTACCAGTTGAATTTCATTACGCCACCCCTTGGGTAAAAGGGGACGCAGCGGACGGTCGGTAAGCCGGCTGGCTAGAGTCGCCTCCTGGCTAGGACGCCCTTCCCGTCTGATAAAGCCACCAGGAATTTTACCAGCAGCATATAGTCTCTCCTCGTAGTCAATGGTCAGCGGGAGAAAATCTATTCCCTCCCGTGGTTCTTGGCTCATGCAGGCAGTAACCAGAACCACGGTATCTCCGTAGCGAACAGTTACCGCTCCGTTTGCCTGTTCGGCAAATTTCCCGGTATCTATAGTAAGGGTTCTACCTCCAATTTCACATTCAAAAGACTTTATCAATTATCCCTCTCAATCTAGAACTTTATTTGCGTAGGCCAAGCCTCTTAATCAGGTTGTTATACCGGCTGACATCCTCTCGGCTCAAGTAAGCTAGTAGTCGCCTTCTTTGTCCGACAAGCTTGAGCAACCCACGTTGGGTGTGGTAATCATGGCGATTAGCTGCCATATGTCCAGTTAGCTCATTTATCCTTCCGGTGAGCAAGGCTATCTGAACCTCGGTAGAACCGGTGTCTCCTTCACGATGCTGAAAGTTAACTATAATATTGCTTTTCTTTTCTTTGTCCAAATCATACCCCTATAGTGTTTATTTTAGAGGTTACTACACTCCTCAACTACTTTGCAAACCTCAACGTATAAAACTAGAGAATTATAACATAAGTCTCGATAACTGTAAATGAAAACTCTAGGAGAATTTACACCGCCTTGACTTGACCTACCTATAGGGTGTATAGTAAGTATTGTAGGTACCTTGGTTCAATGTTGTTTCTAAGTTAGAACCCGCTTAACACCTGACAAACCAGTTCGGCAAAGGGTTTTTCGGCCAGGAGACTGCATCAAGAACAAGGGGACAATAAAATACACAAGGAGGTGCAGTTATGGCTCTGGCAGACAAGACCCTAGTGTGCCGTGACTGTGGGCAAGAGTTCACTTTTACTACCGGTGAGCAAGAGTTCTATTTATCTCATGGGTTGCAGAATGAACCTAGCCGCTGTCCAGAATGTCGGGCGGCTCGGCGAAGAGAGCGTCAGGGTGGCTATGGTCAACCACGACAGACATATACTGTAACCTGTGCTGACTGTGGTTGTGAAACTACAGTACCGTTTAAGCCCAGGGAAGAGCGCCCGGTCTATTGTAAAGAATGCTACGAAAAGCATAGACAAACTGTGTAAGTTCACGTCTGGTACAAAGATATAATACCCTGCCTACTCTATCGCTATCTATCTGTGTCATATAGGCAATGAATGTTGGCGTGTGCAGGATTGAGTTTCGTTTACCGGAGAATCTATCTCTTAAAGGTAAGCGGCGGGTGGTGAAATCCATTACTACCCGTGTCAGAAACAAGTTTAACGTTTCTGTTGCCGAGGTTGATAACCAAAATCTATGGCAACTGGCTACTCTTGGCATCTGTTGTGTCAGCAATAATAGCCGGTATACCAATGAAGTCCTGTCAAAGGTGGTGGACTTTATTGTGGACGGTCGGTTTGAGGTAGAAATACTCAATTACGAAATTGAACTTCTACCCGCTTTATGAGGAGGGCTATAATGAATGCCACCGCCTTCCTCCATCATCTTACCGCTCAACCTACCTACCGCTCTCAGATTGTTCATATTGAGTATATTCCTCCCCGCGATGCTAACCATGCTGAATTAGACAAGCCTCTGTTAGCTGGCCTCCAGGACTGCTTAAACACACACGGGTTATTACCCCTCTATACCCATCAAGCTGAAGCGGTGAATAAAGCCCGAGAAGACAAGAATGTAATGGTAGCAACCTCAAGTGCCAGCGGCAAAACCTTGTGCTATAACATCCCAGTAATGGAAGCAATCTTGACTGAGCAAAGGAGCTGTGCCCTTTACCTCTTCCCAACCAAAGCCCTAGCTCAAGACCAGTTGCGCGGACTTCGGGAGTTACTCTGCACTAATCTAAAAATAGAGGAGGTTGCTACTTTTGATGGCGATACCCCTCAGACGGAGCGAGCCGAAGTAAGAAAGCATGCCAGGGTAATACTTACCAATCCAGATATGCTCCATCTTGGTATATTGCCCAATCATTCATCCTGGTCAAGACTGCTACGTCACCTAAAGTACGTGGTAATAGATGAAGCTCATATCTATCGTGGTGTTTTTGGCTCGCATGTCGCCGGTGTGCTACGCCGCCTGCGTCGTCTGTGCCACTTATACGGCTCAACCCCTCAATTCATCTGCTGTTCCGCCACTATTGCTAATCCCGGTGAGCATGCCGAGAGGTTGGTAGGTTTACCCTTTGAGGTAATTGATAATGATGGCTCCCCTCACGGGGGTAAAGACTTTGTCTTCTGGAATCCACCAATCATCGACGAGACCAAGGGTATTCGGCGTAGTGCTAACAGCGAAGCCACCAATCTATTTAGCGAGTTAGTCAACCAAGACATCCGCAGTCTCACCTTTGCTCGCACTCGACGGCTAACCGAGCTTATTTATATTTACTCCAAGCAAAGGTTAGCCGAAGTCAGTCTAACCTTAGCCAATAAAATCAAGGCTTATCGGGCCGGTTATCTCCCTGAGGAACGCCGCCAGATAGAGCAGGAACTCTTTTCCGGTCAGCTTCTGGGAGTGGTAGCCACTACCGCTTTAGAGCTAGGTATAGATATTGGCGACCTGGAGGCAACGGTGCTTACCGGCTATCCGGGAAGTATCGCCAGTACCTGGCAGCAGGCAGGGAGGAGTGGACGAGGTAGAGAACAATCCCTGAGTTTCCTTATCGGTCTGGATAATCCGCTTGACCAGTATTTTATGCACAATCCTGATTTCTTCTTTCAAAAAAATTTTGAGAATGCCCTGGTTAACCCTGATAACCCCTATATTTTGAAAGCCCATCTACTGTGTGCTGCCTGGGAGTTGCCTCTAAATAGTGATGATGAGGAAATCTTTGGCTCTGCTTTCATACAGGAAAAGACAGAATTAGAAGAGCAGGGATTACTTAAGGAACGCAAAAGCAAGTGGTATCTATCGCCCCACATCGCCTACCCAGCACAAAATATCAATATCCGTTCCAGCTCTGGGCAAAACCTGGCTATCATTGATACCTCAACCGGCTCCCTACTGGAAACGATAGAGGCAAGTGTGGCCTTTTTTCAAGTGCACCCCGGGGCTATCTACCTCCATCAGGGGGAATCCTATCTGGTCACTGAGCTCGATTTGGCTAACCATACTGCCTGTTTGGCACCGACCAATGCCTCTTACTACACTCAAGCTAAGGAAATCACTGATTTGCACATTATCAGGCTAATCCATAGCAAAAATTACGGCCCGGCAAGGGTTTGTCTGGGTGAAGTTGAGGTTACCACCACGGTAATTGGCTTCAGAAAGAAGGCACAATTCACTGAGGAAGTAATTGGCGAGGAGCCTCTCGACCTACCGCCTCAGCATTTTCCTACCGTCGCCTTATGGTTTGACCTGCCAGCTAAGGTCAGTGATAAACTGGTGGCGGCCCAATTAGACTTTGCTGGGGGATTACATGCTGCTGAACATGCGGCTATTGCTATTCTTCCCTTATTTGCCCTTTGTGACCGTAACGATATTGGTGGCGTATCCACTCCTTTCCACCCTGATACCGGGAGAGCCCAGATATTCATTTACGATGCCTATCCCGGCGGCATCGGCATTGCTGAGAAGGGGTTTGACTTAATAGAGCAAGTGTGGGAGGCTACACTTAAGGCAATTACGGAGTGTCCGTGTCTGGAAGGCTGTCCTAGTTGTGTCCAGTCACCAAAGTGCGGCAATAATAACAAACCTTTAGATAAGAAGGCAGCCCAGATGCTACTAGAGGGATTGTTAGAGAAGTGAACAAGGGAGGTTACGTCAATGCCTACAAAACAATTTGAACCTCTGCTATATCGTGAGCTGCGAAGAGCGGAAGCCAAAGACCTTATCGGAATTGCCTCACCTCTATTGCAGGAAGAAGTCAACTACGCCACCAACACATTTCAGCGATGTAAAGAAACGGCTTCTCGTGCTGCCACTGTGGACGAGCTTGTTCCCGTGTTTGCATCATACTACCATGTGATAGGAATGACGGACGGAATTGAAGTGCTTATATCCCAGAGTTGCCCTATTGCTGCTATTCCTCTGCTACGCAGTTCATTTGAGGCATTACTCGCTGTAGAGTACATTCTCGAGGAGGACTGCCAGCGGAGGGCTTTCGCCTGGACAGTATGCCGTTGCCACGACGTATTAGGACTATATGAGTTGCTGGACACATCACGTCCAAGGGGCAGGGAATTCTCCGCTTCTCTGCCGCAAGACGTTTTGAACCAATACAAAAGTCTTCAATCTCCAAGAATAGCCCAAGTGATACAGAATGTAGAGTCTCGACTCAAGAAACCAGATTATGAAGCCGCGGAGAACGAGTATCAACGACTGAGGAAGGGGAGAGGTAGCGTCAATTGGTACACTCTATTTGGTGGTCCTGCTAACCTCAGAGGACTTTGCGAACGCCTAAATCGTAAGCCTACCTATGACATATTCTATCGTTCCTGGTCTAATGCTGCCCATGCCGGCGATTTATTACACCTTCTGACCAGAACGGGTCCCCTTGGCTTCAATCCTCTTAGAAGCCCCGAGAAGCTACTAGAGGTAGCTGGTCACGCCTCTGCGTTCATCCTCGACGCGACAAAACTGATTTTGACCAAGTATCGGGCAGGGGAATTAGCCAGTTTCGAGAAGTGGTATAAGAGTGAAATTAGAGATGGGCACCTTGCGCTGAATACCACGGCCTGACTACGCATTCACGTTTTTCACTTTCTCCCCGAAGAGTATTATAATTAATATAAGGGGTGTTTAAGAGGGGCGTCAGCCCCTCTTCTATAAATTCCCCTTCCCCTTGTAAGGGGAAAAAGGGGATAGGGTTGTTAAATAATAAAACAGAGAAGGCGCTAAAGCGGACTTATGATACCTGGTTTAGCCGGTTAACACACCTATTTGACCGTACTGTTGTCGATGAGGCGGTATGGACAGAACTGGAGGAGCTACTTATCTCCGCCGATGTAGGTATCAACACCACGGAAAAACTCATTGATAAGGTAAAAAAACGAGTGGCCGAGGAAAGGATTAATCAGGGCTCACTGGTACGCTCTATCTTGAAATCAGAAATGGTCAGCATCCTAAATATTACTCGTCAGGGGGCACCCTATGAACCAGCACTACCCAGAGTAACTCTGGTAGTGGGTGTCAATGGCGGTGGCAAGACTACATCTATCGCTAAGCTTGCCTATAACTTGAAAAATGACGGTAAGCAGGTGATACTGGCAGCAGCTGATACCTTTAGGGCGGCGGCAATTGACCAGCTCCAGCGTCTGGCAGAGAAAGTAGGGGTGGATGTTATTTCCCATCAGCCCGGTGCTGACCCCGGGGCAGTAGTCTTTGATGCCATGCAGGCGGCGCGGAGTCGTAGTGTCAACGAGGTAATTATTGATACTGCTGGTCGGTTACATACCAAATTTAACCTAATGGAGGAGCTTAAAAAGATTAAGCGAGTGGCCGCCAAGTTTGATACTACTGCACCACACGAGGTAATTCTGGTGCTTGATGCTACTACCGGTCAGAATGGCTTAGCCCAAGCCAAGTATTTCACTGAGGCAGTAGGCGTAACCAGCATCTTTCTGGCTAAATTGGATGGGACAGCGAAAGGTGGCATAGTATTGGCTATCTGTGATGAGCTGAAAATACCAATCCAGTTTATCGGTGTTGGCGAAAAGCTAGAGGACATGGCACCTTTTAATGCTGAGGTCTTTGTCGAGGCACTATGTTCCTGAAGGCTAATCTTTCGGAGGAATGATGATTACTATCAGTATAAATCCCGTTCTTACCATAGGTCCGATAAGTGTCAGGTGGTATGGCATCATGGTTGCACTGGCGGTGTTGACCGTAGTGTTATGGACCTTATGGCAGGCAAGGAAAAAGGGTAATATTTCTTACGACACTGCCCTTACGGTAGCACTGGTGGGTATTCCTTCTGGAGTAATTTTTGCCAAGTTACTCCATGTTATTGACTTGTGGCAGTATTACATCCAGAATCCGGGGCAGATAATTAGTGGCGCTGGTCTAACTGCCTGGGGCGCCGTTTTAGGCGCTGCCTTGGGTATCTGGATTTACAGCAAGGTAAGTAGACTCCAGTTTGGTTACTTAGCTGATTTGATAGCGCCGGGCATCATACTGGCTCAGGCTGTAGGCAGAGTAGGCTGCACCATAAATGGTTGTTGTTATGGCTTACCAACCTCGCTACCCTGGGGTGTTGTCTACACCCACCCTGATAGCCTTGCTTTTGGTGCCGGTGTGGTTCACCCGACACAGGTTTACGAAATTATCTTCAACTTGCTCGCTTTCGGGTTATTATTTACCTTGAGGGGGCGGCTCAAGCCTGATGGTTCACTGTTTCTTATCTACCTTAGCTTATACTCATCATGGCGGCTTGGTATCGACTTTGTGCGCGAGGGAACACCATTTCTCTTCGGCCTACATCAGGCTCAGGTGATATCCATAATCGTATTAGCCATCGCCATTCCCATATTGGCTTACCGGACACGATGGGCGAAAGCAGAATAGTATCTATCCACTTAAGGCAAAGTCAAGAATACTGGGTCATAACCTGTCCTTCAGGTTTTTGCGCAGGGCTACATGGCGCCAACTACCTCCGGTGGAACGCATCTCTTTTATTCTGGGGATATATTTAATCACCGGAAGCAGCAATATACCTATTGAGAAGATTACCAGCGCTCCAGAGTGATAGATTAGCCAGGCAACAAAGGGGAAGCAAAGGAAGGCTACACTGTAGCTGAGGGTGGGGTAGCGAGTTATTAGTAGAGCAAGTCCGAAGATGGCAGCATAAAAGGGGATACCCCAGGGCATCAGAAAGATAAGGATGCCGATAATGGTAGCACCACCCCGGCCACCACGGAACTTGAGCCATACTGGGAAGCTATGACCGATTACGGCGGCTATCCCGGCAAACAGCTCAGCCATCAGTGGTACTCCCAGCCAACGGGCTAAGGCAACTGCGGCGGCACCCTTACCTATATCTATGGCCAATACCAGGATACCCTCCGCAAAGCCTACTTTATAGAAGACATTCATGGCACCCACATTTTTGCTGCCCACCCCGCGGATATCTATCCCCTTCCTGAAACGAGCCATTAGATAAGCCGAAGGAAAGGAACCGATTAAGTAGGCACAGATTAAGGCAATGGCAATAAAAAGTATCTCATTAATCATACACAATACCTTCAGAGTGCTTCATTGACATTTTACAAGGAACATGTCTTGAAATCAATGAGCAAAAAGATTAATAAGTAAAATTCTTTTAATAATGTTAGTAGCTAGTCAAAGACCACCAAGTCCAATATTTATGCTAAAATATAATTTAACAAAACTAGCAATAAGTGAGGACTCGAGAAGTTATGAAAGCCATTATTCTGGTCGGCGGTGAGGCAACCAGACTACGCCCCCTCACCTGTAACACCCCCAAAGCCATGGTTCCCGTACTTAACACACCGTTTCTGGAACATGTTATCTGCTACCTTAACCACCATCAAGTAACAGAAATAGTTCTAGCATTAAGCCAACGCCAGCAAGCTATAGAAAGCTATTTTGGAGATGGTAGCCAGTTTGGAATCAGGTTTTATTATTCTATTGAAGATACTCCTCTGGGGACGGGTGGAGCAGTGAAAAACGCTGAAAAGTATCTGGATGAGACCTTCTTGGTACTAAACGGTGATATTTTTACTGACCTGGATATTAGCGCTATGATGGAATTGCACCGAGATAGAAAAGCCAAAATAACTATCTCTCTGACCCCGGTGGATGACCCTACCAGTTACGGTCTAGTCGAAACCAATGCTCAAGGCAGGATTACCCGCTTTTTAGAAAAGCCCAGCCCGAGCGAGGTAACTACCAACATGATAAATGCCGGCATCTACATTCTAGAACCTGATGTCCTGACTCACATTCCACCTCAAGTCAGTTTCAGTTTTGAGCGTGAGCTTTTCCCACCACTCTTAGAGCAGGGAGAACCAGTCTATGCCTACCCTTCTTCGGCTTATTGGATAGATATAGGCGCCCCAGAAAAATACCTCCAGTTCCACCGAGACCTATTGAATGGCAAAAGTAGCCATTATGCTCCTCCTTCGGAGAAGCTGATCGGAGAGCACAGCAATATCCATCCTACAGCCCAAATAAACGGACCGGTAGTTGTAGGTGATAACTGCAATATCGAATCGAAGGTCAAGTTAATCGGACCGGTGGTTATTGGCCCTGGTTGCACAATCCAGCCAGGAGCCGTTATTGAAGACTCTGTCATCTGGCATGCTGTTCAGGTAGGGCCCAGAGCGGTGGTAAAGAACTGCATCCTGGCTAATGGCTGCTGCCTAAATGCTGACTGCATTGTACAGGACTCAACTCTGGGTGATAACGTGATAGTAGTCAATGGCTGCCGGTTAAGCCCGGCCAGTAAAATATGGCCAGGAACCCGGGTGGAAACAGATACTTAGCCAGTCTATCAGCCGCTACACACTTCGGCCCTCACTAGATTCTTTGAACACTATCTACGCACGTGCTATAATTTCCATAGGGAGTTGATTTATTATGTGGGACAGGTTAGAGCGAATAGAGGCGCGATACGAAGAGTTAAATAAACAGATAGCCCTGCCTGAGGTAGCCTCTGACCCAAAGCAGCTACAGAAGCTGGCTCAGGAAAGAGCTAGCGTTGAGACCGTGGTAACCAAGTACAGAGAATATAAGGCAACCTCCAAGTCACTGGAGGAGACCAAGGTAATGCTAAACGGTGGGCTGGACGAAGAAATGACAACCTTAGTTAAACAAGAGATAGAAAGCCTCCGGTCCCAGCAAGAACGTCTACTTCAGGAGCTAAAGCTTACCCTTCTACCCAAGGACCCTAACGATGAAAAGGACATCATTCTGGAAATCCGGGCAGGGGCTGGTGGCGATGAAGCTGGGCTATTTGCGGCTGACCTCTTCCGTATGTATAGTCGTTATGCCCAATCCAAAGGCTGGCAAATAGACATTATTGATAGTAATGAAAGCGGCTTAGGTGCCTTTAAGGAAATCATCTTTGAAATAATAGGTAAAGGTGCTTTCAGCCGATTAAAATATGAAAGGGGAGTCCACCGAGTACAACGAGTACCCATCACCGAATCTTCCGGCAGAATTCACACCTCAACCGCTACGGTAGCGGTTCTCCCTCAAGCTGATGATGTAGAAGTATCCATCAACCCTGACGACCTTAAAATCGACATCTACCACAGTGGCGGCGCCGGGGGGCAGAATGTAAATAAGGTAGCCACCGCCGTCCGCATCACCCACCTACCCACTGGAATAGTGGCCACCTGCCAGGATGAACGCTCACAACTAAGAAACAAGATGAAGGCGATGTCAGTGCTCCGAGCCCGACTCTTGGATATTGAGCAGCGCAAACAAGAAGAGGAAATAACCAAGCAGCGACGCTCCCAGGTAGGTACTGGCAACCGTGCGGAAAAGATACGAACCTACAATTTCCCACAAGACCGCCTTACCGACCATCGCATTAGTCTAACTCTCCATAACCTACCCCGAATCCTGGAGGGAACGTTAGATGAACTCATTGATGCCCTAGCCACCAGTGACCAGGCAAAACAGCTAGAGGAGCAACTGGTGTGACCCTAAGACAGGCGCTTAGCTGCGCTAGGGAAATACTGGTGGCCAATAATATCGAAGACGCCTCTCTGGAGAGTGAGCTACTGCTGAGGCACACCTTAAACATAAGCCGAGTTCAGTTATATCAAGACCTCGACCATGAATTAAGCCTCAAACAAGAGCAAACTTTCTGGAATCTAATAAGACGCCGCCTCAGACACGAGCCCACCGCTTATATAACCGGGCATCGCGAGTTCTACGGTCTTGACTTCTATGTTAATCCTCATGTCCTTATCCCCAGACCGGAAAGTGAGCTCCTGGTAGAAATGGTTCTCAGCCTGGCTCAAAATCACCGAGTAGCTACTATAGCCGAAGTTGGCACTGGCTGTGGGGCGATTGCCATCAGCCTGGGTCTGCACCTACCACAAACCAAGATTTACGCTATCGATGTTTCGGCTTCTGCCCTCAAAGTCGCTCTAATTAACTGTAGAAAGCATGGTGTGGTAAACAGAATCCATCTGCTGCAAGGTGATCTGCTCGACCCTCTGCCTGAGCCTGTTGACCTCATAGTAGCTAACCTACCTTATATTAAGAAAGCAGAATTACCCCGAACAAGTCCAGCCAAGTTTGAGCCGCTACTGGCACTAAACGGAGGCTCGGACGGCTTACAAAAGATACGCCGGCTATGCCGACAGGTGGAAAACAAGCTCCACCCTACAGGTTATCTGCTTCTGGAGATTGGGCAGGGACAAGGCAGAGCCGTAACCGCTTTGTTGCATAATCTATTCCCCTACGCTAAAATAGAGGTTGTGCCAGACTTGGGCGGTATAGACCGAGTGGTAAGCCTACATTTACCTAGAAATAAGTAGTCAGCCTGTTCCGGTATCCGTAATCCTACACTCAGCTTGACACACAACTGCCTTGATGCTAAAATAATCGGGTTTTACTCAAGATAAAGAGCAAGCTATAAACAGGAGGCATAGGCATCATGAATATGATCGTCTGCGTTAAGCAGGTACTTGACCCTGAGGCACCACCAGCCAGCTTCAAGATTGACCCTTCTGCCAATAAGGTAGTACCACCCCCGGGTGTGCCACCGGTAATTAGTCCCTTTGATGAGCAAGCTGTAGAAGCAGCGCTAAGAATCAAGGATGCCCAGGGTGGCAAAATCACCGTCTTAAGCTTAGGCACCAATCTGCTCCGAGAGGTGGTAAAGAGACCTTTAGCCATGGGAGCCGACGAGCTTGTCTTGCTTGAGGACGACGCTTTCACCGAGGGTGATAGCTGGTCAACTTCCTCCGCCCTGGCTATGGCTATTAAGAAGATAGGCGAGTATGACCTTATCTTTTGCGGTCGGCAGGCTGCTGACTGGGACGCTGGCCAAGTGGGTTCAGGCATCGCCGAGGTACTAGGGTTACCCAGTGTAACCGTAGCCCAAAAAATAGACATAACCGATGGTAAAGCAAAGGTAGAGCGGGTGACCGCTGATGGCTACGAGGTGATTGAGGTATCCTTACCTGTCTTGATTACAGTAAGCAATGAGCTTGGTGAGCCTCGCTACCCAAAGATAACCGGCATCATGGCAGCTAAGAAAAAGGAGCCTGTTATCTGGAAACCAGCCGACATAGGGGTTGATGTCTCTCAGATAGGGGCTGCTGGCAGACGCGCCAAGCTGCTCAAGCTATTCCAACCGGTTCATGAAGGCAAATGTGAGATCATTGAGGGCGAGAGTCCGGAGGAAGCAGGCACTAATCTAGCTCTGAAACTCAGAGAGTCCAAGATACTCTAAATGAGGCGTCTTGTTCATAATTATTAAAGAGGAGAGCAAATCTTATGGCTGAATATAAAGGTGTTCTGGTCTATTGTGAAGTTGCTGAAGGAAAGCTAGCAGCAATAGCCACTGAGCTACTGGGGTGCGGCCGGAAACTGGCTGATGCTCTGGGACAAGAACTATGCGCTGTACTAGTAGGTAGTGAGGTGAGCAGTTTAGCCCAGGAGGTTATTACCTTTGGCGCCGACAAGGTATACGTAATTGATGAGCCGCTACTGAAAGACTACCAGACAGATTCCTATGTACTAGCTATGGAAAAGCTAACCAAACAAGTAATGCCCCAGATTCTTATTCTAGGACAGACCTCCATCGGGCGTGACCTAGCACCCAGGTTAGCCTTCAAGCTAGGCACAATAGCTTCTATGGACTGCGTGGAGCTGGCTATTGACCCTGACTCAAAGCGGCTACTACAAACTAAACCCGTCTTTGGTGGAAATGCCCTGGCTATCTTCACCAGTGAGTCCAATCCTCAGATAGCCACCGTTAGAGCTAAAGCAATGTCCCCGCTAGAGCCAGATGCTTCCCGGCAAGGGGAGGTTATTACCGTTGACGCCGGGATAGAACCTTCTGCTATAAGAACCAATGTGCTGGAAAAAGTGCCTGAGGAGGTAGAAGGGATAAAGCTAGAGGATGCTAAGGTAGTGGTCGGTGGGGGTAGAGGCATTGGCGATGCTGAAGGTTTTAAGCAACTGGAGGAATTGGCTAAAATATTAAGGGGGGCGGTAGGTGCTACCAGGCCACCTTGTGACAATGGCTGGGTGCCCGCTGGACTACAGATAGGTCTTACCGGTAAGATTATCACCCCTGACCTTTACATTGCGGTAGCCCTTTCCGGCAGCAGCCAGCACATGACCGGCACCAGTGGTGCCAAGACCATCATTGCCATAAACAAAGACGCTGAGGCAAACATCTTTAGGGAAGCCCGTTTTGGTATAGTTGGCGATTGGAAAAAAGTGCTTCCTGCCTTCACCGATAAGGTTAAGGGGCTTCTGGCTGAGTAAGGAATATTTGATTTCAAATTCTAAGTGGTGTAAACTAGAGCCACAGGAAAATAATCCATATGAGGTGGTAAAACAATGAAAATAAGCAGAGTGTTTTGCAGTTTGTGTCTCCTACTGGTACTTATACTGACCCTTTGCGTCCCTACTGCTGCCTTAGTCCAGGCGGACACTGAAGAGGAATCTCTAACTATCACCACGTTTAATTTATCTGCTGGTTGGGTTGGAGAAGTTTACAGTGAGACACTTGAGGCTACTGGTGGGACAACACCCTATACCTGGAGTGTATCAGCAGACAGCTTGCCTGCTGGGCTGAGTTTGAATCCCACCACAGGCGAAATTTCTGGTACTCCAACAACAGAAGGAACAGCCGACTTCACCGTTAAGGTAACGGATAGTGCCACTCCGGCTCAGGAAGACACCGAGGGGCTTAGTATCAGGGTCAACCCCGAACCTTTTGTCGAGATAAAGACCACCTACCCTGCGGTGGAAGGCATTGCTGGAGC
Organism: uncultured Dehalococcoidales bacterium; assembly: GCA_964597725.1. Lineage (GTDB taxonomy): Bacteria > Chloroflexota > Dehalococcoidia > Dehalococcoidales > JAUVZE01 > CAZNEL01. The sequence goes on from CAZQZA010000006.1 coordinate 22,578, forward strand.
TAGTTTTGAGTTTGAGGTAGACTTTAACTATAAGGGAGAACTCGGGGGTGAAGCCCATCGCTTTGAGCTAATACTCACCACACCCCAAGGCTGGTCAGCCTATATAACACCACAATATCAGCAGGAAAACAGAATAAAAGAAATCACGCTTGAGCCAGGTTTTGCCGCCGGGAGCAAGCTAAAGGTTACGGCCACTTCTCCTTTTTGGCCCTTACCTGAGCCTGGGGAGTATAAGATAACACTAGAAGCAATCTCCGGTGAAATTCAGGGCGCTACTGAACTCACCGCAGTGATAACGGCTAAGTATATCATGGCTTTAGCTCCGTCTGGTGAGCTCTATAACACTACCGCCAAAGCCGGTAAGGATAACTTCTTCTCCATAGACGTGGCCAATCTAGGGACAGCCCCCATTGACAATATCAAGTTCTCTTCAGTTAAACCCAAGGGATGGACCATTGAGTTCTCGCCGGACAAGATAGAGTCGCTTCCTGCTATTGACTTTCAAACGGTAGATGTAAACATAAAGCCACCAACCGAAACTATAGCGGGGGACTACGAAATTACCATCCAAGCCTCAGGAGAGCAAGTTTCAAGAGAGGAGATTAAAATCAGGGTAACCGTAGAGACTCCCACCATCTGGGGATGGGTCGGAGTTGGCATTATAGTCTTGGTTGTTGCTGGATTAGCCTACATATTTATGCGGTTCAGCAGGCGGTAAACTAATATGGGTAACAAGATAGTTATTGAGACCAAAGAGCTAACTAAAAACTACGACGGTGTTACTGTAGTCGACCGCCTTAATCTGCATATTAGAGAGCAGGAGATATTCGGCTTGCTTGGTCCCAACGGTGCCGGTAAAACCACCACTATCCTCATGCTGCTAGGGCTAACCGAGCCAGCATCAGGCAGCGCCTGGGTATATGGATACAACCCCACCCGAGAACCCCTCAAGGTAAAACGCCTGGCGGGATATTTGCCAGAAAAGGTGGGCTTCTATGAGAACCTTACCGCCAGAGAAAATCTAAGGTTTATTGCCGAGTTAAATGGGATTAGCTATACCGAGGCTAACCGGAAGATTGATGAGTTACTGGAGATGGTCGGCATTGGTGACAAAGCTGACTTAGCCGTGGGTAAGTTCTCCCGGGGAATGAAGCAGCGTCTGGGAATAGCTGATGTGTTAATCAAAAGCCCCAAAGTAGCCTTCTTTGATGAACCCACTGCTGGACTTGACCCGGAAGGGATAAACCAAATCCTAGACATAATAGCCAACCTGCCTAAAATGGGGGCTACTGTAGTTATCTCATCCCACCAGCTATATCAAGTGCAACGGGTATGTCAGAGTATCGGTATCTTATCCAAAGGCAAGACAGTAATTGAGGGTTCTTTAGACCAACTTGGCCGAGAAGCTCTGGCCGGGGGGAATTACAGAATAGAAGTGGAAATCGCCCAACCCAACCCCAAGTTAATGGACATTCTCAATAAGGTTCCGGGGGTGAGAAAGGTAGAAACTGAAGGCAATCTGCTCCTAGTAAACGCCGATTCAGACCTGCGGGCGGAAATAGCTAAAGCAGTAGTGCAAAGTGATACCTCGCTAATTCAAATGAAGATTCAAGAGTTCTCTCTAGATGATATATATATGAAATACTTCCACGAGGACGCTAGGTTAACAGAGGAGTAAGTTTAATATATGGCAACTATCTTTCGGAAAGAGCTGGCTGACTATTTCACCAGCATA
>CAZQZA010000007.1:0-23233 GCA_964597725.1 uncultured Dehalococcoidales bacterium
CCTGTCGCACCTTCTCGGCAGCTTATCTACATCACCTATTTAGTTGTGACGAGCTGCTGGGCTATAGACTGGCTACCATTCATAACCTAAGTTTCATTCACAATCTAATGCAGAAAATAAGAAATGCCATCTTCGATGGCAACTTCAGCTCTTTCCACGATAATTTCTGGGCAAGTTACCAACCTACCAATGAACAGACACGACTCGACCAGAAACGAAAGTGGTTAAAATCACGTAACCAAGGTCAGTAAAACATCTTTAAAGGCTTTCATCACTGATGGGTTCAACCCGCACCCCCTTAGAGATAGCCCAGGTGATTCCAGTTTCAATTTCTTCGTCTGTACCATCAAGTTCCAATACTACCCAGCCTCTATCTTCAGTAACATCCGCCCGCAGAATATTGGTTACGAGGTTGAATTGTTGACCCATGTTATAGATAATTGGCTCTCTAATCATTTCCTCGATAAAGGTAAGCATTACCCGCCGTTTTGCCATCTCTATCCTCCTCACCGTATACTTAGCTACTAGATTCCCTGTCTGGTAACCCGGTTCTAAACACGGGTCTTATCCTCCACCGATAAGAAATATTATGTGAAGCTCATTTCCATCTTTTGCCGGCTTAGCCAATACCTCTGGGTAGGCACTCTCTCCATTAACATAAATATCAATATAATTCTGCAACTTACCACTTTCATCAAATAGCCCTTGCTTAATGCCAGGGAACTGTTTGACTAAATCATCAAGGCACCGACCAACTGTGTTTCCATAAACCTCGACCACCTGCTGGCCATTGGTATATTTACGGAAAAATGTGGAAACGTCTATCGTTATACTCACTTGTTACTCCTTGTTTGCTAAATGGCGACAATGCTCACAATTTGGGTCCTTCTTGACTTTGAGTTCTGTGAATTTCAGGTTTAACCCATCATAGATTAATAACCTATTGGTTAATAGTTCACCAATTCCGACGATATATTTTATTACTTCCGTCGCTTGGATACAGCCGATAACTGCCGGGGTAACTCCAACCACCGGAAATTTCTCCCCAGGAACAACCCCCCCATACAAGCACCTTAGACAGGCTGTTTGACCGGGGATTATAGTCATTGCCCTGCCTTCAAAGCCATAGACTGCTCCGTGAAAAAAGGGTATATTCCTCTCTAAAGCAGCCTTATTTAATACATACCTCGTCGGTAGGTTATCCATGGCATCAACTATTAAATCAAAGTCAGCCACAAGCTGCAAAACATTAGTCTCAGTTATCATTTCCTCTATAGCTTCTATTTTCACACCTTGATTTAGCCGCTTGAGCTTCTCTAAAGCAGAATCAATCTTGCTCTTGCCTATGTCTTCATCCCAGTGCAAAACCTGCCTGTTCAGATTACTAAGCTCAACTCTATCGTGGTCAACTATTCGCATCACTCCCACCCCGGCTGCCAGTAGGTAAAGTGATACTGGAGAGCCGAGCCCGCCAGCACCAGCGATGATTACCTTGGCTCGTTTAAGCTTTTCTTGCCCCTCCTCCCCAAATCCCTCAATCATTATTTGCCTATCATATCTCTCTAATTCATCTGTAGTCAGCATACAATCACCTCTCAGCCCTTTATCCCGCTTCTTTATCTATCCACTCCAGATAATCTTGATTGCCACCAATGATGGGCAAAGCGATTACTTCAGGAATTTCGTAGCTATGATTCTCTATAACCAGTCTAACAACCTCGTCTAACAGAGATGCCTTAGTCTTGACGATTAGAAGATTCTCATTAGCTGATTCAATCTTGTCCTGCCACCAGAAGAGTGAACTAACGTTGGGCACGATATTTACACAGACTGCCTTTCTTTTATCAAGCAACACATTAGATATTTGCCGTGCTTCCTCAGCAGTAGCTGTAGTAATAAAGAGGACTATATAAGCAGATTCTTCCATTCAATCTCGATCACTTCGTATCCTTATTGGGTCCCCAACCCTGACAAATCCGCCACGAATTACCTTGGCAAATATCCCCTCTTTAGGCATGATGCATTTACCTATCTCACGATAGATAGCGCAGCCGCTATGGCATTCTTTCCCGACCTGGGTGAGTTCTAAGATACTCTGTCCTCCTATGGACAGTCGTGTGCTCACTGGTAAGGAAACCAAGTTTATTCCCTCGGTGGTGAGGTTTTCAGCAAAATCCCCAGGGCCTACATTGAATCCTAGACTTCGCATCTTGTTAATACTCTCAGTTGCTAGCAGGCTAACCTGGCGATGGGTGCAGTAATCGGCGTGGGCATCACCAACCAGACCATAATCCTCCTTGAGGATACCTTCAGCTACAATTTCTTTTTTCGTGCCCTTTTGCTTACTGCTACAAACTGCAACTACACTGGTCATATTTATGGCTTCCTTTATTGAGCGGGTGGGGCTGGGTGCTTGACTCTAGGCTTGTTTTCCTAGATTTCTTTCTTCAGTATTTTCTCTTTAAGAGTCTCCCACTGTGCCTTGGTGAGGACACAGGTATTATCTCTCTCACCTATTTTTACTTGCGCATCCGTTATCTTAACTACGGGGCAACATGAACCTTCCCGACACAATCTTACAATTCTCATGTCGTTACTCCTCCTTTCGCTGCATATCTATGGCCCCATTAGCCCCACCCGCAATCACGATTACTTTCTATTTCCCGGCAGAATTACGCTTTTCCCTCTCCTGCTCCACTAGGTGCTGTAGTGTTATCGATTCCAATACTTTATCACTCGCCTTTTTCATTTCCGCCCAAACCCCCCAGGTTACACATTCCCCGCTTTGTGGACATAGCCAGGGTTGGTCAACACATTCCACCGGTGCTGTTGAACCTTCCATAGTCTGGATAATTTCACTTAGCCTTATTTCCGATGGCGATTTAGCTAAGGTAAATCCTCCTCTGGCCCCACGGACACTGCGAACTAGCCCAGCCACCCGGAGGGGAATAAATAACTGCACCAAATATCTCTCAGATATCCCCCGCCTTCGGGCAATATCTTTAATTAGTATTGGACCCTCATTGAAGTGGAGGGCTAGGTCGAGCATAGCTTTAGTCGAATACCTTCCTTTAGTAGACAGCTTCATCAGACCACTCTTATGTTACTAAGATTATCACCTTACTCATATTATTCAACAAAAATTAAAATCTGTCAAATCTGTTCGTCTTACACTGACAGTGGACAGATTTTTACATCTCCCCACAGCCCCATTTTATCATCTTGGATAATAACTACCCCCCTTAGCCCCTCAATGCTCTTAGCCAGCTCAATCCCATTTGGGATGTCATCAGGTTGGACAATCAGGTTTCCGATAGCAGTAGCGGCCGCATCCGCCAGAGTCGCTGATGCGGAAAGTACTATAACCGCATCAGCCCTCCCGTAACTCAGTGAATGCCCCATTGTCCCCGAAGAAGTGCAGATTCCAAGCGGTGTATCCTCCTCACTGATTTCCAGACCAATCCGACCGGTTAAGGTTGATTTGCCGGCATAAATCCCTATCATTCTTCTCCTCAAACTCTTCAGGAATATATCGCCACCGTTTTCCACGATTACCTCCGGGGAAAAGGCTAATAAGTCATTACCGACAAATTCAGCCATGGCTCCAGCCACTGCCGCCATGGGACCAACTCCGACCTGGTTGGTTGACTTTGCCATCTCTTTGACAATATGTGGGGCATCCTCACCAACATTGAGAGGTTCAAGAGAGGTAAGAAAGGCAGCGTTTCGCTTAATATACTCTTCCAGAATACTCCGATACTTTAGCACCGATTTATAGGCTTTTCTACGAAGGTTGCTTGAGGCACGAATGTATAAATCTGTCTCCTTCACCACAACATTAAAAGAGACTAGGCCCTCACCCTTAACCCAGTGTCGGTAGGTTCTTGGCTCATACATTGTGCCCACAATGATAAGTCCTTGACTTTAACTCGTTAAGCCAATGACAATATGCCTGTAGCTCGGCCATGACTAGAAATGCACTTCCATAGCTCGTGGCGGGCAGGCCTTAATACACACTCCACAAGCCACGCATTTTTCATGATCAAAACTGATAAGCCTAGTTAAAGGGTCAAGTTCGAAAGCATCGGTGGGGCAAATAGTTATGCAAGCACCACAATGGGTACACCTTTCTTCATTGCGGGTAACATCCTGGCTAAGTGCTTGAATTCTCACTCCGTTTTTGGTGAGGTACTTGACACCTTTATCGTAGTTCTCTTGCTCACCGCTCAACGCCAGAACCATCAAGCCTTCATCTTCAGGGGTAATTAAAGCCTTAAGAATATTAAACTCAAGGTCATAATCCTTGATTAGTCGGTATATTATTGGCCGGTCTCCCATACGCTTGGGGAAGTGCAGGACTATTCTTTTGGAAACAACCATGGCTATCACCTCTCTATAAGCTTAGTCTTTTATTGGGCGCTCTTTCAGCGGCTTGAAGGTTATACCTGATTCTACGCCGGGAAGGGGCGCTACTGGTTCGGTTAGCTGGAATTTTCCACTTATTATCCACTCCTTCAGGATGCTGGCAATTTCTACTGCCCGTGGATAGCTGGATAGGGAAGCAGTGGGCACCTCTTTACCTTGGACTACTACCTGGCCACTCTTGAGTTGCCCATAGCTAACTTCACCCAGGATGTCCGGCTTCAGATTCGGATAGGCGTCACCATAATCTACAACAGCGGCGAATACTTCGTCATCAGTTACCGTGGTGTAGGTTAAGATTTCCTCGGAAAGTATCGGGATAGGTATACCGATGCCTACTGTGATAGTGCAACCGTAGCCTAACATACTGGTGCCTACCAGCCATCGTGAATTCATCTGTTTCAAATCACCAATCACCGCCAGGGTACCAGCGCCTCCCCTGGGCACCCCGTTCTCGGAGCGGGGTACATTCGGGTTGTGTTGGGTCCCCTGCCAGGCGACAAAACCTATCCCACCACCCAGGAATATCTTGGTGCCAATGCCAATGGTCTTGTAATAGGGGTCATTAAGTAGTGGGGAGAGCTGACCGGCTGAAGAATAGTTAATATTACCCAGGTTAGGCTTCAAGACTCCCATATAGGTATAGACCGTCTTATTCGAAGTGTTGGCCGCCACATTGTAATTCTGGTAAGCGTTTCTGGGGTTAAACAGCACTGCCTCGTTAAGGTCTTTAATATTAATCCAGGTTTCCAGTTTTTTTCTTGGATAGCAATCCGTACCGTAAGCGGTGGCTACCAGCCTGATGTCCTTGCCAGCGACAAGCTCTTCAATTACATGCCCACCACCATAGTTAAATTCGCCGGGATGGACTCTATTTCTAGGGTCATCATCAGGCAAGGCATTAGCCCCAATGAGAATGTCAACGGCAGCAAACCCGGCATAAGCCAGGACATCATTAAGGTAAACCCGGCCGCCGCCAAGCTTTATTCGTGGCTTAGTGTGGCCTATATTAAAATAGGCGCCAGAGGAACACATTGGCCCAAAGGTGCCAGTGGTAACTACGTCTACTTCCTGGGCTACTTTCTTGGTGCCTTTCTCCTTAACCAAGTCTATTATTTCTTCAGCAGTAACTACTACTGCCTTACCCTCTCGTATCTTCTCATTTATTTCCTTAATCGTTTTCGCCATATGTGCCTCCAACATGAAAATGATAATACTTAGACTCTGTGTCTGTCAATTTACAACGTCTGAGATTGTTACCTATCCAGATTCACAAGTTGAAGAGACTCCCCTTATAAGCTATACTGTAAGTTGTTATAATGGAATGATAGTTTCAGCTATCCAGGGAGGCAATGCTCGCTATGGTAAGAAGCTATACTGCGAAATATACAAAAATAAGCTCCGGGTACATGGGACAACTTGTTGAATGGCCTGAGGTAATTACCGAGGGGAAAACAATAGAAGAATGCAGAGCGATGCTTAGGGATGCCCTGCGAGAGATGATATTGGCGTATAAGCAGCAGGAGAAAGAAATCCCTCTTGGGGGAGACCTCATGGAGCAAATGCTCGTAGAGGCATAAATTGTCGGTTAAGCGTCGAGATTTAGTAAGATGCCTAGAGGATAATGGATTCTATCTGTTGCGTGAGGGCAGCAAGCACTCTATCTATAACCAATGGTATTCAGACGGTACCAATTAAAAGACACCGTACGCTTGACAGGATAACTGCCAACGAATTGTGCAAGCGAGCCGGGCTGGCTCCTAAGTTCTAGCTACAAAAAACAGGAACCAATGCCTGTGTCTAAAGCTGTTGGGTTAGGAGGCAATTTTGCTCAAAAGCCATAATTGTGGTGAGCTGAATAAAAAGCATGTCGGCGTCAAGGTAGCTCTGGCTGGTTGGGTAGACCGGCGTCGTGACCATGGGGGATTAATATTTATTGACCTGCGAGACAGAGAGGGTATAGTCCAGGTGGTATTCAATCCAGAAATATCGAAGCAATGCCATGAGATAGCCAGTGAGATGCGTAATGAATATGTAGTTAGGGTTAGTGGCGAAGTTGCCCCCCGCCCACCAGGGACTGAGAACCTCAAACTAGCCACCGGTGAGATTGAGGTTATCGCCCATAATACAGCTATACTTAACCCTTCAAAAACACCACCTTTTTATATAAATGAAGACGTTGAAGTGGAGGAAAGCCTCCGCCTCAAGTATCGCTATCTCGACCTCAGGCGGCCTCGGATGAAGGAAAACTTGCTCCTCCGCCACCAAGTAGTAAAATTTATTCGTGATTTCCTGGATGCTAAGAGGTTTATTGAGGTGGAAACACCAATACTGATTAAGAGCACCCCCGAAGGAGCTCGTGACTACCTGGTACCCAGTCGTCTTCATGCCGGCAAGTTTTATGCTTTACCTCAATCTCCCCAACAACTTAAACAGTTGTTGATGGTAGCCGGCGTGGAGAAGTATTTTCAAATAGCCAAGTGTTTTCGCGATGAGGATACACGCACCGACCGTCAACCCGAATTTACTCAGCTTGACCTGGAAATGAGCTTCATTGACAAAGAAGACATCCTAAATCTGATGCAAGAGCTCTTCACCTCCATGGTGGAGACAATTAAACCTGAAATGTGCCTGATAAAACCCTTCCCTCGGTTTAGCTATGCTGAGACAATGGAGCGTTATGGTACGGATAAACCTGATTTGCGCTTTGGTTTGGAGATACAAGACCTGTCAGATATTGCCGCCGAGACTAACTTTTCTATTTTCCGCTCCGCTATTGCTGAAGGGGGCAAGGTAAAGGGTATATGCGCCCCCGGCTGTGCTACCTATACTCGGCAGCAACTTGATGAGCTGAACCAAATGGTGCAAGGACTCGGAGCTAAAGGCTTAATAACTATAGCTCTAGGTACTTCATCCGGCAGTTTAAACGATTTAACCATAGAAATGGTAAGGTCAGTGGTGGCTAAATATTTGACCTTGGACCAAATTAAGGACATGACAAAGCGCCTAGAGGCAAAGCTAGGTGACCTACTCCTCATAGTTGCTGGTAAACCAGATTTAGTTAACATGGTATTGGGTGAGTTGCGTCAGGAGATGGGGCGCCGACTTGAGCTCGCAGACCCTAATCTACTTACTTTTGCCTTCATCTTGAATTTTCCATTACTGAGATGGGATGAAGAGGCGAGACGATGGGAGTCGGAGCATCATCCCTTTACGGCACCTTGGGACGAAGATGTACCGTTACTAGACACTGCTCCAGAAACAGTGCGCGGCAAGCATTATGATGTTGTATGTAATGGGTATGAAATAGGCGGTGGTAGCATCAGGATTCACACCGCAGAGCTTCAGAGGAAGATGTTTAGACTGCTGGGTTATGGTGATGAAGAGATTGATGATCGGTTCGGGCATATGCTTGAGGCTTTTGAGTATGGTGCTCCCCCTCACGGTGGTATAGCCCTGGGCATTGACCGCATTGTGATGCTGCTGGCAGGGGAAGAAACCATCAGAGAGGTAATTGCATTTCCCAAGAATCAGAGTGCTGTCGACCTAACGTTTAACGCTCCGTCCTCGGTTACCGAAGACCAGCTTGCTGAATTACATCTACGATTGCGAGATGAGTAGCCAATGGGTGGCATGAACAATATGCACCTATGTGCTGCTGGACACATCAAATATTAGTTGATAAAGCTTACCTGAGTACATGGAGGCAAGGTGAAAGTAACCAATGAAAAGACAGAGAATAGCCAAGTGCTTCTGAGCATTGAGATGGAACCGGCTGAGGTAGAAGATGCTCTGGAGAAATCTTATCACCGTCTAGCCAAGAAAACGAATATCCCCGGCTTCCGTAAAGGAAAGGTGCCGCGGGCTATACTGGAACACTACATAGGTAGAGAAAGCCTTCTTCAAGACGCTCTAAACCAACTGATTCCCGAAGTTTATGAGAAAGCAATCAAAGAGCAGGAGATTGATGCCTTTGCCCAGCCACACATTGAGGTTACTCAAACCGACCCGGTAGTGTTTAAGGCAACAGTACCAGTGCGACCTACGGTTGAACTCGGCGATTATCATAGTATTAACCTTACCCCAGAACCGGTGGAATTGACTGAAGACAATGTTAATGCTGTAATAGAAAGATTACACCATCAGCAGGCTACTTGGGAGCCGGTGGAGCGTCCAGTAACCTTTGACGACTTGGTAATTTTGGATATTGAAAGCAGTATTGAAGGCGAGCCCTTTATAAACCGAAAAGGATTCCAATATTGGGTTCGTCGTGATACCCCCATTCCGGTGCCAGGATTTGCCGAGCAATTGCCAGGGATGAAAAAAGGCGAAGACAAAGAGTTTAAGCTCCAAATTCCTTCAGATTACCCTCAGAGCGAACTGGCGGGAAAGGAACCCTGGTTCAAAGTGACCGTCACTGAAATAAAAGAGGAGAAACTGCCCGAACTCAACGATGAGTTAGCCAAGCAGATTAGCCCTGAGTTTGAGACAGTAGACATTCTTCGCGAAAGAGTCGCAACTGAGTTGAGACAACAGGCTGAGGAGAAAGCCAAGATAGATTTTGAAGAAAAGGTAATCCAGGAAGTGGTTAACCTTGCCCAAGTGGAGTTCCCTCCTATTTTGGTAGAAATGGAAACTGACCGACTGGTTAATGAACAGTCAAGGCGTTTACAAATGAGTGGCCACGGGCTGGAGGAATATCTTAATAGCATTAACAAGACTGAAGCCGAACTACGGGAAGAGCTAAAACCACAAGCTAACAAGAGAATTACCCATTCCCTAGTGCTGGGGAAGGTTGCTGAGAAGGAAAAGATTGAAGTTAGTGACGCTGAGATAGATGCTGAGATTGAAGAAATGACAAAAAATACTGCCGAGAATAAAGACGAGCTGCAAAAATATCTAAATACGCCACAGTCCAAGGAGTCAATTAGGCAAATACTAATTACCCGAAAAACCATACAGCGTCTGGTTGAAATAGCTAAAGGAGAATCGTGAAGTAGCCAAAACCCCTGCTTTAGTTTATCATATAATGGAGAGGAGGGCTGAAAATGAATAGTCTACCGATGAATGTTATTCCTATGGTGATTGAAAGCGGAGCCAGAGGGGAGAGGGCTTTTGATATATACTCGCTCTTATTAAGAGAGCGTATCGTAATGTTAGGTATGCCGATTAATGACCAGGTGGCTAATGTTATCATTGCTCAGCTTCTCTATCTGGAACGAGAGGACCCAGACAAGGATATAAGCCTTTACATTCACTGCCCCGGAGGCATTATTAGTGCTGGCTTGGCTATTTACGACACTATACAGCTCGTGCGCCCTAATGTGTCTACTATCTGTGTTGGTATGGCAGCCAGCATGGGGACACTACTCCTCTGCGCTGGAGCCAAGGGTAAGCGCTACGCTCTACCCAACTCTACCATCCACATGCACCAGGCGTTTGGTGGGGCTCAGGGGCAAGCCGCTGATATAGAAATTGCTGCCCGTGAGATTATGCGAATTCAAGACGTAATTCGACACATTATAGCTAAACATACCGGTCAATCGCTGGAAAAGATAACCCATGATACCGACCGTGACTTTTACCTCAATCCGCAACAGGCAGTAGAGTATGGTATTGTAGATGAAGTTTTGAGCAGACCATCAGAAGAGGCAGCTAAGACTGATAAAAAATAGTTATAATTGCCCGGAGTAAAGCTCCTGGTAGCGTTGAGCTAGATCATTAGAGGTGGGGAGCCCTTGCCTCGCTCCCACCTTACTAATTGAGAACTGCGCTACAATGTGACCAAGTTGACCACACTCCTCAAGCTCTTTGCCACTAAGCAGACCATAGATAAACCCGGTGGCGAAGGCATCACCAGCGCCGGTGGTATCTACTTCAGGTACTACGCTTTGACTACCAGGTTCTATCGCATATTCACTCTCAGCGTCTCTAATGTAACTGACCACAGTAACCGTTCTACGGCTAATTCCTTTGCCTATTTCTAGCTCTGTCCCTTTACCCAGAGTAACGGCAACAATGTGACAGCCATGCTTAAGACAGCTTTCAGCCCCGGCTATAAAATCCTTCCCGGTAAGTTGCCGCAATTCATTCCGGTTTATAAAAAGAACATAAGTCCTATTCAGTATGGGAGTAAGAGCCTTGAGTCCTTTAACCGCATATAGTGCTCCAGGAGTAAAGCTAACCTTGGTTGATAAATCCAACCTGTCCATTAGCTCCAGTAATATTTTGAACTGCCTATCATCAACAAAGGAAGAAACATGGAGTATTCTTGCCTGGTTGATATAAGCTAAATCCAGGTCATCTATAGTTAGTAGATTATTAGCACCGGGCAAGACATATAGAGAGCGTCTACCGAGCTGGTCACTAAGGCACAGTACCGAGCCTGTTTTTGCCCCAGACTTTACCCTGATTTGGCTGGTATCTACACCTACTTTCTGAAAATCTTGGAGCATTATTTCACCTTCAGTATCATCACCCACCACGCCGGTAAAACCTGTGTCCACCCCAAGCTTAGCTAATCCATAGATTGTGTTAGCTGCCGAGCCACCCGGAAACGATACCGCCTCACCTACCACCGCCTCTCCATCATCAAGGATACGCTCTACCTTGTATATGCGGTCTATATTTAATGCCCCCAGCCCAATTACTTCAATATTGCTCATAGTATGTAGCACATCCCTCAAATGCTTCTTCATTAACTCGGACAGGTTCTATATCCAACATTAAGCTACTATAAGCTACTCCCACCAATTAAATTCGGTCGGGCTATACTCTAATACCTGATGAATCATTTCAAATTCATAGTCATATACGAAGTACTCTTCAAAGTGGGGATTCCACCAGTAGACGATACTGTAATTGGTTGCTTCCACTGGCATGTAATGGTCATCACTCGTTTCAACGAGCAACCATGAATGTTTGCCATCACCCCCAGGGGATTCCCCAGCTACGATAACAGTGTGATATCCTTCATTCTCGAGTTTCCATTCCAAGTACGCGCTCATCTCACTGCAGTCAAATTGACCAGCTACGTAAGCTCCCTCAACCCATCGCCATCTACCAAGGTATTCTTCTAAATCGTCAACTCCGTATCGCTGTTTTGTTAATGAAGCATAGTAAAATGTAAATTTGGCTCTTTCAACCTCTGCCATATAATAGTTAACTTGAGCTTCACAGCGCGTTAGCTGATTGTGTGTAACCATCAGCTGTTGTTCAGTACTTTTGAGTTCCAAGTAGGCGTCCGACAACTTTTGCTCGGTACTTTTGAGTTCCAAGTAGGCATCCGACAACTTTTGCTCGGTACTTTTGAGTTTGAGTCTGGTGTCGGTAAGGTCGGCAGCCAGCTGCTCATTCTGATTTGAAAGGGTTAGGTTGGACAGCGCTAGGAACGCTATCCCACCAATTGCTATAGCTAGACAGACTGCTAGTATAATGGCAGAAACTCTCATTTAGTCATCTCCTTTCCTAAGGGGTGGAGCTTCTTAAACGATTTACTAAATGATAGGGTCACCCCAGCTTGCCGGCTTCCTCCCTGACCAGGCGCCGTATTCTCTTATGAATTTCGATAACATCATCTATATCTTTTCTGCCAGATAACCAGTGGAAGTAACCCCTATCCCCTGTTCCCCCAATTTTCTCTTTTTGCTTAACTATTTTCTCTACTCCGTCTCGGCGACCCTTCGGCCACGCCTCCAGCACCTCGGCTAGGTCATTGATAGATGTGGAAGCTAGGCTCATCGTGGCGTAGGGCAAGGCATATTCATTAGCATTAAAGGCGATGGCTAAACCTCCGGCCTGTTCCACTGCCTGGAGCATCCTGAAATCGGTAATGCTATCACCGACTACCACCCACTTAGATAACGGTTGGTCGTATTTATCAGCAAATTTGTTTAGAGCGGCTACTTTGCGCCGTCCTCCAACCGGCTTTACCTGCTGTATGGTGGCACCTAGATTAGTAGCTGGCAGTCGCTCCCAGAAGAAATTGTCCAGGCTTCGTTTTATCCTATCGTCATCGGCAACCGGCTGCATGGTCAGTATATCTTTCTCAGCCTTTTCTAGTAGTTGGTAATCTGCTTTATCTAATTTGGTATGAAGTTTATCCAGCGGAAATGATGTGCAGGCCACATTGTGGGTAAAAATACCTAGTCGGTGAGTCAGGTGGTCAGCATATTGCTCATAAGTGGTGGTAATACAGAATACCTTCCAAATTTTATACTGTAGCCAGGCAACAAGTTTCTCAGCGCCACCGGTTAGACGGGCTTCAGCAGCTAGGCGGGCAATATCGGCTTCAGCAATATTATGGAGCACTAGGAAAGGTACAATAAGAGCCAAGGTGTCCCCAGGCTCATAACCCTCCCTTTCTTCTAGTGTCAGCAGGTCGTCATAGCGACTGATAACCTCAAAAATCCTGTCCCCATTGGGGAAGAGCTTCATTAGCTCATAGGCATTATCCCGAGGTGACAGCGGACCCTCAAGGTCAAAAGCGATAAAAGTGCTCATCTATCCTTACCCCCTTAATCCCCCTCTCCTTCAACCGTGGTGTACCAAAGGTAAAACTCCCACGGTTTCCTCGGAGGCGCTATGCGGGGGCACAGGAATAGTATAATACACTTTGACTTTCAAGTCATCTACCTTAATCCACTCTACGAAGGAGTTGGAGCAGCCCTCATTGCTAAGCGACAGAGAAGTTGGTTAGCAAGTTTATTAGGTCATCCTCCTGGTCTCGTACTACCTGGAGATGATGACACCCCCGAACTGCCAGAGGGGGTTTTTAGCAAGAATGTTAAGGTAAAAATGACCAGGCTCAATATTACGAGAAAAGATATCCCTGTCAGAAAAGCTCCGGTCATATCAACGAGGGCTCCAATAATTAACGGCCCCATGAACCCTCCGACCTCGGCAATACAAAAGAATATGCCTCCTGCCGACCCCATATATCTTGAACCTACTTCGGGGGCTTCCATCAATATAAGTATCACCAAGGGAAACAATGAATAACCCGCCATACCGAACAAGAGTAATCCTACAAGCAGAGCAAAACCCGATGCTGTCACCGATACCAAAAGAGCTACAGCGACCAACAAAGCGAACAGGGCTATGAACCGCCCCCTTAAATGTGGTGGAACCAAACGGGGAATAATCAAAACAGCCGGTATAGCAGCAAGAAGAGGTGCAGAAGCCTCGAATCCCGCCACTGTTGGAGAGAGGCCACGGCTTTCCAAAATCTTTGGAAGCCACTGGACAAAACCATGCATAATAGCGAAAGACAATAGCCCCATTATGAGGACGATACGCACATTCCGCACCCTGATGAGTCTACCGAATACCTCACTCATACTGGAACGTTCTGTAGCCTCCGTTGGTTTGATATCTCTAGCCAGGAACCACCACAGCAATGCGACTACCAAGGTCAACAAGCCATAGCAAACAAAGGTAAGCCTCCAGCTATACCCGGTTAAGGGCATGACAAAACTGTTTGTCGCCGCAAGAGCAAGTAGCCCTCCCACCCAGAGTCCTGTCGTATAGATACCAACTGCTGCTCCACGGCTCTTTCCTTTGAACCAGACAGAAATCGTCTTGGGGGCACCTATAGATATCATAGGGCCACCTACACCGAACAGGGCTACGACAGGCAATAAAGCCACGAATCCGTTGGGGAAATAACGGAGGGCTGCTGATAAGCCGATGACCACAACACCAACGAGGAGAGATTTACGTACACCCCATTTATCAATGATGACACCAGCTACTACGGCAACTGCTATGTAGGTCATCTGCCAGGAACCTAAGACAAGTCCCATTTGACCGTAGGACATGTCGAGGTCTTTAAGAATTGGGGTGATGAGAGGAGATATCGAACGAGAGACTAAGCCAAAAGCAGCGTAAAGAAGCCATAAAAGGGCCAGTATGACCCACCGATAGGGCTCCGCTGTCTCTTCATCAAACGGGGGTGAGATTCCTTTGGGTTGTGTTCCAAATCTGACCATACGCTCTCTCGCCTGTAAGCATCTCCATCGTATTTCAAGAACTTAGTAAAAACCGTAAACAAAGTAGCACTCTCAACTATCGTAGCCTTTATTCATCAATTTGTTTATCAATCTCGTCTGTCATATTATACCCTTTAATCGGTCTCCCCTTAGCATCAACGATTTTCCTATCCGCAGTTACTTTAACCCTGACTTCGCTAAAAGTCTTGAGGGTAGAAATTATTAGCGGGAATTCCCTAGCCAGCCCATGCTGCCGGATGAGCCTGAATAGACGACTGTTTTCACCCTGTTCCCTTTTAATCGCTTCCAAGGGATGCCCCTTTATCTCGTCCCAGTATTTGTCAAATTGCTTACCTCTAATGGGGAATGTGCAATAGGTTACCGGCGGACCCTTATCTAATTCTGGAGTTACCAGATGCATCATTACCCCGGTTTGCTTAGCGTTAGCCTCAATCAGTTGCCAGATTACCTCCTGCCAGGTTCCGGTAGGACCACTGGGGGCAGCGGGGTGAAGGTTAATCATGTTGTACCTCTGGCACATCTCCTTACCGACAATCAGCATATAGCCAGCCAGCACACACAGGTCGGGGTGAAAACCCTGTAGCCGATTCATTACCTCTCTATCATACTCGAGTCGCCACCAAGGTAAAGTCCCACCTTGGCTGGCGATAGAAGTGTCTTTCCGAGATTTGAACCTCTGGTAAGAAAAGCAGACCAGAGGAATATGATAATCATCAACTTGCCTCAGGAAGGCATCACTTTCTTCTGATTCACCGGGTTCGCGACTACAGAAGACAAAAACTATCTCAGCCTTAATCTCACCCAGCATGATTTGGCTCTGCACTGCCTGCAAGAGGTCTCGAGCGGCTTTATCCCTAGCCGTAGAAAACCAGCTAAGTTGGTACATCGCTGCCGTCCATTAGAAGTTATTTCTCAGCCTTGCCCAGACGCTGGCAAAGTGAATCATAGGATTTGTCCTGTGTCCCACAATCTTGCCCTCTTCCAGAGCCTGAAGAAAGTCGTCCCGGCCACTAAACTCGGGCATCTCTACATAGGCATTACCTATCTCAGAAAGAGTGTGGGCATCACTGCCAGCACTCTTAGCAATACCATACTTCTCGGCGAACAGGTCAGCTCTAGTTGAACTCCGCAACAGCGGTGAACGTGAATTAAATACTTCTATAATATCGATTTGGTCTACTATTGTTTCTATTATCCGGCCATCTAGGGCAGATTGTCGGAAGGTGTCAAAGGGATGGGGTATGCATACCAAACCACCTTGCGCCCTGATACGAGCTAGTGTCTGTTCAACAGACAGTCCACTGGGTATACTTTCCTGGAGAAACATGCCCATAATCTCACCATGTGGCGTGTCAATTTCCTCGGCTACAATTACTGTGAAGGGGGCCATGCTCTTAAGTTTAATCGCCCCCTCTGCTGTGCCATGGTCACTTACCGCGATGCAGTTTATTCCGGTTTCCAGACAACGGTTGATTATCTTCTCTAATGGTGTGTTACAATCCATTGAGTATTCGGTATGAATATGCAGGTCAGCCTTCAGCAATTTATTTTACACCCTTTCTAGATAGCTACCATCGCGGGTATCAACCTTGATTATATCCCCAGTATTAATAAACAGGGGAACCTGAATGGTAATACCAGTCTCCAGTTTAGCTGGTTTGTTACCAGCAGTGGCGGTATCTCCCTTGAAGCCGGGCTCAGTCTCAATCACCTCAAGTTCGACAGCAATGGGTAGTTCCACTCCTACCAGCTCACCTTTATAGCTCGATACCTGAACCGACATGCCTTCTTTCAGGTAATTGAGGGTATCACCTAACTGGTCGGCACTGATGGGCATCTGCTCAAAGTTTTCTTCGTCCATAAAGTAATACAAATCACCGTCATTATAGAGGTATTGCATACTGCGATAGTCAAGGCGCGCCCGGACAAATTTTTCGCTTGACTGAAAAGTCTGCTCAATAGTATGGCCATCCCGGATATCACGAAGCTTGAGGCGAGCTAAAGCGGTTCGCTTCATTTTGACATGCTGGTAGTCAATAACCTGATATAATTTACCATCAAGTTCAATAGTAATTCCCTTTCTTAATTCACCACTGCCTATCATGTCAGACTCCTGTATTGTTTATTTTTTGACTTTGCTTATCACTCTAATTTTACCACTTTCCATTATCACTACATCCTCAATCCTCACTCCTCCCCAACCGGTAAGGTAAATACCGGGCTCAATAGTAAATATCATACCATCAACAAGTCTTTCTGATGAATCCAGACCAAGACGCGGCAACTCATGTGGCGCCAATCCTATGCCATGTCCCAGACCATGTCCAAAGGCTTCACCATAGCCAGCCTCCTCGATAACTGCCCTGGCCAAGCTATCAGCCTCCTCGCCAGTCATTCCCTCCTTAATCGTAGCCATGGCGGTTAGCTGGGCACCAAGAACAGTATCATATACTTTGTTGAAGGTATTATCGGCAGTTCCCAGGCAGATAGTACGGCTCAGGTCGCTGGAGTAACCGCCAACCCTGGCACCAATATCAATGGCTATCGGCTCACCGGACTGGATAGTCCGGGAGGAAGGTTTAGCGTGGGGCAGGGCTGAATTGGGACCGGAAGCTACTATAATATCAAAGGGTAAACTCTGGCTGCCTTTCTCTCGCATGAATTTCTCTATCTCCCAGGCTACTTCCTTCTCGCTCATACCAATATGAATTATATCCCTAATATATTCAATAGCACTATCAGCTATCTCCACAGCTTTAGTAATAAGTTCAGTTTCCTCAGGCTCCTTTATTGCCCTAAGGGATTCCACCAGCCCATTCACGGGAACCAGCCTAAGCTGGGATTTATCTAAGGCTTCAATTAACCGTCGGTACATGGCGAAGGTAACATGTCCAGCTTCAAACCCCAGCCTTCTCAAGTTTGCCCCAGTCACCAACTCAGGAAACCAGGCGGCTACATCATTGGTTATCCGAAAAATCTCATAGTCGGGGGCTTGCGTCTTGGCCTGTTCTATATAGCGAAAGTCAGTCGCCAAAATTGTATCTTTGCCTGTAATTAACAGAAAACCTGCCGAACCATCAAAACCGGAGAGGTAATGTCTATTCTCTGGCTGGGAGACAAGAATACCATCAATTTCCTTTTCTGCCAACTTCTGACGTAAGTTTTGTAGCCTACTGCCTATTTTCAAGTTCTTTATCTTTCTTTCTTGCCATGGGGTGGGCTGATAGATACACCTTTTTTGCCTGGCTCTTAGTTACATGGGTATAAATCTGGGTGGAAGATAGGGCAGCATGGCCCAGAAGCTCCTGAACTACTCTCAAGTCAGCCCCGCCGTCAAGGAGATGGGTGGCAAAGGTATGGCGCAGCATATGGGGATGAACCCTCTTATCCATGCCGGCTAGTCTGGCATATTTTTCTAGTATTCGTTGGACTCTTCTTTCAGGGAGGCGTCCTCCGTAACGATTAACAAACAAGGCAGTGCTGCTCCTTTTTTCTCCCAATAGTTTAGGCCTCCCCCCACTGATGTAGGTAGTCAGTGCCTCGGCAGCTGGCTTGCCCATCAGCACTGCCCGTTCCTTAGCCCCCTTCCCCCAGACCCTGATTTCTCGGGTATCGAGGTTAATTTGCTCCAGGTCTAGCCGTACCAGTTCGCTGACTCTGAGGCCGGAGGCATAGAGTAGCTCCAGCAGAGCACGGTCTCGCTGCCCCTGTGGAGTGGATACATCAGGCGCTTCCAGAAGTCGCCCCACCTCTTCTTGAGTAAGAAAGGAGGGTAAACGCTTGTCCAGCTTGGGTGAGGAGGTAGTGGCTACCGGGCTGGTGGACACTAACCCCACCTGTAGTAAGTAACGGTAGAAGGAGCGGATAGCCGAGAGCTTGCGGGCAATGCTGGCTTTGACAAAGCCCTGCTTCATAAGATGGGATAAATAATCACGCAGGGTAAGCCTATCTACATCCTTCAGTGAGCTAATACCGTTGGCTCTAAGGAAGCTAAAGAAGTCCAGCAAATCAGCCGTATAATTACGCACCGTATAGGCGGACATATTCCGCTCCGCCTCAAGGTAATTAATATATTTATTAAAAACTTCTTGCATAAGGCTAGCCCGGCTTCCTAGACCTAATTCGTTCTTCAGCCATCCTCAAGTAGGTGTCATACTTCTCTTGGAGGAGTTTTCTCAGTATTCTCTCTGCCATCTCAACAGGCAAAGGCGTATGTGAAGCCATACTCATAATGAAATCATCGGGCAATAAGCAGTCTATCTGAGGATGCTTCAGCCATTCGTTTATTTGGTCTTCGTTGGCTTCCTCTTTTATAGGGAAGGCCCCTATGTTTAAAGGGTTGACTTTTTGTATAATAACGTTTGCTTCGGCACCAATGAATCCTTTTCTTGATGGGAGAAGACCCATCCTAACGACGTCTGGCAGCCTAAACATTTCTTCCAAAACCTCTGCCTTTGAAACTGGAGGTTCCTTTATATTTGGAAGCTCAAGACGGCCTTCTTTCTTAAACACTTGAATAGCTCTATTGAAAGAATCGGCATACTCTTTAGGGAGGCCTCCATATGTGCTTAACCAGTTTGCAATGTCAAGGGTCGGATTTACCAACTTCTCCCAATCCCCTGAGACATATTTCTTGACTTTCCATTGAAATATAGATTCGGGAGAGGAATAATCCTGCAAAGCATCTATCTGAGATTTATGTTCCTCTCCCGCTTGTAATCTGGTCATATTTGCCATTTCTCTTAATTGCACATAGAGACCCAAACTATTACACCAACCACGAGCGTTAAAAGGTAACGTATTCTTTATAGTACCAATACTTTCCAATTTGTTTAAGAGTTCTTCCAACCTATCATTCACTTCTACCTTGCCCTTAATAGAACTCCCAAATATCCAAGCCGCTACCCAAATGAAAATAAACATAAAGATAAAAAATGTTGCTATGCCCCAACCCCATGAATCAAATATAATACCGACAATAATCGCTGCTGTTATTGCCACAAGCAACTTTATCCACGGATGACTACTGATAGTCACGATCCTTACCTTCCCTTGATTCCTATTTGTATCTAGTAACTGAAACTGTCTCTGATTCTTTCAATTTCCCCTTATACTCGCATTTAGTACATTTTACCAATTTCCCTCTATATACGGTGAGGAGTCCACCACACTTGGGGCAGGGCTGGGGGAGGGGTCTAAAATTGGTGGCAAAGTGGCAATTGGGGTAATTACTGCAGCCATAGAATTTGCGTCTCTTTTTACTTAGCTTCTCCACCAGCTCACTGCCACAATCCGGGCAATTTACCCCAATCTTAACCTGGAATGGTTTGGTATGTTTGCAATCCGGGTAGCCACTACAGGCTAAAAACTTCCCGTAGCGCCCATGCTTGACTACCATTGGCTTACCGCATTTGGGGCAGACCTCATCCGTTACTTCATCGGATAATTTCACCTTATCCATAAGCTGCGTGGCGTTCTCCAAGTCTTTTTCAAAGGGTGTATAAAAATCCTGAACCACGTGCACCCAATCTCGGTTTTCATTGGCTATTTCATCCAGTTCATCCTCCATATGGGCGGTGAATTCAATATCAACGATATCAGAAAAGTACTGGCAAATCAGGTCATTGACCACAAAGCCTAGCTCTGTTGGCTGAAAACTCCCCTTAACCTTGACGACATATTCGCGTTCCTGGATTGTAGACAGAATGGGGGCGTAAGTGCTGGGACGTCCAATGCCCCATTGCTCTAACATTTTAACCAGTGTCGCTTCAGTAAAACGGGGTGGGGGTTGAGTAAAGTGCTGCTCCGGGAATAGCTCTAGAAGCTCAAGTTTGTCGCCTTTTTCCAACTGGGGAAGTAAAGAGACTTTTGGCTCATCTTTCTCCGCCTCGTCTTTGCCTTCGGTATAAAGAATGATAAACCCAGGAAATCTATTAACTAAACTAGAAGCTCTTAGCAGATAATTAGCCTTAGCCAGCGGACGCTTGGCTTCAACATCAACGGTGGTATTATCAAAGATGGCCGCCGACATCTGGCTAGCCACCATTCGTTTCCAGATGAGTTCATAGAGCTTAAACTGGACAGCGTTAAGGTATGGCTTAATTAGAGATGGCTCCCGCCAGACCTTGGTGGGACGAATAGCTTCGTGGGCTTCCTGTGCTCCCTTCACACTCCTGACGAACGAACGGGCGTGCGGTGGTACGAACTGAGAGCCATATCTGTCAACAATGAAGTCTCTAGTTTCAGCTATAGCCGAGCGAGCCACCCGGGTAGAATCAGTACGCATGTAGGTAATAAGCCCCACACTCCCCTCATCACCTATGGATAAGCCTTCATACAGTTGTTGTGCCACTGCCATAGTCTGCCTGGCAGTGAAGTGAAGCTTGCGCCAAGCCTCCTGCTGCAGGGTGCTGGTGATAAACGGTGGCGCCGGCTGGCGGGTTACCTTTTTCGTGCTTACTTTAATAACCTTGTAGCTGGCCTGTTCCAGTTCATCTTTAATATCAGTCGCCTCTTCCTGGCTATGAATATCCAGCTTGGTGCCATCGGTAAGACCAACCAGCTTGGCCCGGAAAGTTATCACCTCAGCAGCTAGTTTATTGGTTAGCTCTGCCTCAATAGTCCAGTATTCTACCGGGACAAATTCCTGGATTTCCCGCTCACGGTCAACAATAATCCTTAGCGTTACCGATTGAACTCTGCCAGCAGAAAGTCCTCTCCTTACCTTCCGCCATAAAAGTGGGCTAATCTTATAGCCCACCAATCTATCCATGACGCGCCGTGCTTGCTGGGCATTAACCAAATGCATGTCTATAGAACGGGGGTGCTTAAAGGCACGTTCAATGGCCTCTTTGGTTATCTCGTGAAAGACGACACGGCGGTAGGGTGTTTTATTGGACCTGGTTACCTCAGCCAGATGCCAGGAGATGGCTTCTCCCTCACGGTCCGGGTCGGTAGCCAGATATACGGCGGAGGCGGTCTTAGCCGCTTGTTTAAGTTCCTGCACAACTTTACTCTTATTACGAGGGACAACATACTTGGGTACAAACCCTTTTTCGATGTCTACTCCTAGTCCGCTCCTTGGTAGGTCCCTTATATGACCCAGTGAGGCCTTAAGACTGTAGCTACGACCTAAAATCTTACCTAGCGTCCTCGCTTTGGCTGGTGACTCCACAATAACCAAATTCTTGCTCATAGTTCCCTACTCTACTTTTACTCTATATTCTTCCCTGACCTCCCGAGCCAGGGCATAATTCATCGCTCCCACCTGCTTCACCAGGCCTTTAAGCTCCATCATAGCCAAGGTGCTGCTGACGGTTGATATGGGCAGACCGCTTGAGCGGCAGACCTCATCAATATGAGTCGGCTCAGCCGATAGTTGCTTTAGTAATAAAGCCTCGGTCTCAGAAGCTGGAATGACCTCTTTTAGTTCCACCTGGCGAGCTACTGCCGTCAGGTTTAGCTCCTCTAAAATATCAGTGTAGTGACCAACCAGTTTGGCTCCTTCCTGGATAAGGTGATTGGTCCCCCTACTGGCTGGGGACAAAATACTACCCGGGACGGCAAACACCTCTCTATTTTGCTCCAGTGCCAGACGGGCTGTAATCATCGCCCCACTGGTCTCTCCAGCTTCAACAATCAAAACCCCCAGACTCATTCCGCTCATGATGCGATTACGCCGGGGGAAGTTTTCTGCCTTAGGTCTGGCACCCAAGGGGTATTCACTTATCAAGGCTCCCTGCTGCATAATACGGCGAGCCAGATTAGCATTCTCCGCTGGGTAAACAACATCAAGACCACAGGCAAATACCGCAATACTCCGACCACCGTTGTCTAAGGCACTGCTATGGGCTATAGAATCGATGCCTCTAGCCAGACCACTGACAATAGTAATTCGGCTCTGAGCCAGGTCAGCTACTATTTCCTCGGTTACTTGTCTCCCATAAACAGTAGCCCGGCGAGTCCCTACCACCGCCAGACACCACTCATCCTCAGGAAGCAGGGAACCCCGCACATAGAGCACCGGTGGATAATCATATATCTCTTTTAGTCGGGATGGATAATCGGCGTCATGCCAGGTAAGTACCTTTACCCCGTAGCGTTCTAGTTTTTCCATCTCTGCTTCCAGAGAAACCTTGTCTCGCCAGGAGGTGATGGCATTTATTGAGTTTCTGTCCAATCCTGAGCGCTTCAGCTCAGCCGGAGCGGCCTGCCAGGCATTTTCCAGACTACCAAAGTAATTCTCAAGCTGGGTGAATTTGACCCGACCGATGCCTGGAATCAGGCTAAAGCCCACCCAGTATTTGATGTCTTTATTAGTCATTTTCAAGGCAATTCTAGCATAGAGGCAAATTGAAGACAATTTAGAGCTTTTTGTGAAACTCAGAAGATATGATTAAAGTTATATGTAGTCAAGATTCAAGAGGTTATGATTCAGGTAGATGCAGCTTCGTGGGTGTAGTGGGGAACTGAAACAAAAAATAATCATGGTATACTTATAATATATTATAAGTACTATAAGGGTTAGGAGAAAATAGTGTCTGAAATAGTGCCTCCAACTAATGAAGCGCTAAAAGAAGCTCTAACTCTATCATCAGAGATTTTACGCAATATCGAGTTGAGTGAAATACCACTAACAAATATTGCACTTAAGGCAAGCCGTCTTGCTCGTCTTCTTAATGATCACGATGTACAAACAATAATGGAATATGAGGCAGGTGGCTATCCCAGTGAGCCGGATGGTATCCCAACAGATGTGTGGCGTTTAATGAAAATGGCCGGTCGAAGATACGGAACTAAAG
>CAZQZA010000008.1:0-2145 GCA_964597725.1 uncultured Dehalococcoidales bacterium
AGGGGTTGGTAAACAATCTTCAAAGTAACACGGGATACCAAACCAAATGAAGGTTCGTGATATAATCAAGATGATTGAGGATGACGGCTGGTATATTACTGTCACTCGTGGTAGCCATCGTCAGTACAAGCACCCGATAAAACCAGGGCGTGTTACTATCGCCGGTAATCTAAATCATGATGTAGCACCGGGGACACTAAATAGCATTTTGAAACAGGCGAAACTGAAGGAGTAGCATTATGCATAAATATCTGGTTATCTTTGAAAAGGCTGGTGATAATTACTCTGCCTATTCCCCAGATATACCGGGGTGCATCGCCACTGGAAGTTCCTGTGACGAGGTAGAAAAAAATATCAAAGAGGCTATCAGTTTTCATATTGAGGGGCTGCTAGAGGATGGATTGCCTCTCCCCGAACCAGCTTCATTTACTGAGTATATAGAGGTTTAAGAAGCGGGTATTGTATTCCACGAGACCTTAAATAAGGAGACTCTTTCATGCTAAAAGGAAAAGTTCATAAATACGGTGCGGATGTAAATACGGATGTAATTATCCCGGCGCGGTATCTGAATGTTTCTGAGCCGGCGCATCTGGCTCAGCATTGTATGGAGGATATAGATAAGGATTTTGTGAGCAGGGTGCAGCCAGGGGATATGATTGTGGCGACTACTAACTTCGGCTGTGGCTCGTCACGGGAGCATGCTCCTCTATGTATTAAAGCATCCGGTATATCCTGTATAATAGCTAAGAGCTTTGCCCGCATCTTCTTCCGTAATGCTGTAAACATTGGCCTGCCACTACTTGAGTGCAGCCAGGCAGTGGATAACACCGAGGCGGGCGATATACTGGAGGTTGACCTGTCAACTGGTAAGATTAAAAACCTAACTAGGGGTCTGGAGTTTACCGCCAAGCCCTACCCGCAGTTTATGGCGGAGCTCATCTCAGCCGGTGGGCTTATTCAGTATACTAAAAAGAGATTGGCGAGTAGGGGGCTTTAGATGCAATTTGAGCTGGTGGTTCTGCCTGGCGATGGTGTCGGTCCTGAGGTTACTGATGAGGCCATCAAGGTCTTGCAGGCAGTGGGTAAGAGATTTGGGCACAATTTTAAGCTGCGCTACGGACTGGTAGGTGGGGTTGCCATTGATGAGAACGGGACAGCCTTACCTGAGGATACCCTGAAGATGTGCCAACACTGTGATGCCGTGCTGCTTGGTGCGGTGGGTGGTCCCAAGTGGGATGACCCAAAAGTCAAGGTCCGCCCTGAAGACGGCCTTTTGGCGCTAAGAAAGAAACTGGGACTGTTTGCTAATCTGCGCCCGGTTAAGGTCTTCCCGGTGCTGGTTGATTCAACTAATCTGAAGCCGAGGGTTATTGACGGGGTGGATTTAATATTTGTCCGTGAGCTTACCGGTGGGCTTTATTTTGGCCGTCCCAAGAGACAGTGGCAGACATCCCGCGGCCGACGGGCTACTGATTCCATGACCTACTCCGAGCAAGAGATTGAGCGCATCGTTAGGGTTGGTTTTGAGCTGGCCCGGGGACGACAGAAAAAACTAATCTCGGTGGATAAAGCCAATGTGCTGGAGTCTTCCCGACTGTGGCGACAGGTGGCCATAGAGGTGGCTAGAGAATATCCTGACGTTGAACTAGAGCATATGTTCGTCGATGCCTGCGCTATGCGGCTAATCCAGAACCCGGTGTACTTTGATGTTGTGGTTACCGAGAATATGTTCGGTGATATTCTATCCGATGAGGCATCAATGCTAGCGGGGTCTATGGGGATGCTGCCCTCAGCTAGCTTGGCGGGAGTGCCCCAGAAGGGGGTCAATATATTTGGTATGTACGAACCAATCCATGGTAGCGCCCCTCGGCGTGCTGGACTAAATATGGCTAACCCGATAGCGACCGTTCTCAGTGTCACCATGATGCTGCGCTATTCCTTTGGCTTAGTTATGGAGGCACAGACTGTTGAGACGGTAGTTGACGAGGTCTTACGGGAAGGCTACCGTACCTATGACATCATGGAAGAGGGTAAAACCAAGGTGGGGACAAAGGAAATGGGCGACTTGATTGCGGGAAAGGTAGAAGGTTAAGAATTGCCGTCAGTCCAGCTACATGACACCACGTTGCGGGACGGGGCAGTGAG
>CAZQZA010000008.1:2155-20907 GCA_964597725.1 uncultured Dehalococcoidales bacterium
AGGTAGAAGGCTAGAATACAAGATGACTGAGCCTTAACAACGACAAGTGATGGGAGTAGAAGATGAGGAAGCAACAATGGAAGGTATGGTTGACGGGCAGAGATGCCGACCGGGAAGATATAGTTCGTGCCCTTGAGGCGGCCGGGTGTGAGGTAACCTTAGGGCGTTTATTTACGGATACCTGGCGCTATACTGAGGAAGAATTAGTGGAGAAAGTCGATAGTATGAATGCTATCATGATATCCACAGGAGATGGGAACATAACCCGGCGGGTTATGGAGGCAGGGAAGAAATTGAAGGTCATCGCCAAGAGGGCTATCGGAGTAGGCGACATAGACGTTAGTGCTGCCACCGACTTAGGGATTTTGGTCACCAATACCCCCCTGGAGTTGCATTACTTATCTGTAGCTGAGTTCACTGTAGGCATGGTCCTGGCACTGGCGAATAACCTTAAGCTCGCCGACCACAACGCTCGCCGGGGTCTGTGGCGCAGCGTTTCCAATACGCTCCTCCGAAACAAAACTGTGGGCATCGTGGGATTAGGCAGAATTGGCTCCAGAGTAGCCGAGCTTCTTCGCCCCTTTGAGGTTAAGCTTCTAGCTTATGACCCTTATGTGTCTCCAGAAAAGGCCAGGGTACTGGAAGTAGAACTCACTAATCTGGAGACACTGCTCAAGGAATCAGACTTTGTAACCCTTCATGCTGTAGAAACTCCGCAGACGATAGGGCTTATAGGAGAAGCTCAACTCAGGATGATGAAACCTACCGCCTACCTGGTGAATACAGCCCGAGGGAGTCTAATAGATGAAGGGGCACTGGCTAAGAGCCTGAGAGAGAACTGGATATCTGGTGCCGCCTTGGATGTCTTTAAACCAGAGATTCCCCAGCCTGGCAACCCCCTGCTCGGCGAAGACATCTACTTCAAGACACTACTCTCCCCTCACGCGGCGGCACTGAACCCAGAAGTCATGTGGCAATTACCCATTTTACAGATGGAGAATTGCCTTAGTGCCCTACGGGGTGAGGTACCTGAGTTCGTGGTAAATCCAGAGGCCATACCAAGGTGGCGAGAACGCATGAAAGTCGCTCAAGGCGAGTAGATAGGGAGGCTAAAGATTGTCATCAATCCAGCTTTATGATACGACACTTCGGGATGGGGCACAGAAAGAGGGGATTTCCTTCTCGGTGGTGGACAAGCTACATATTGCCCAGAAGCTTGATGAGTTGGGCATCCACTTTATTGAGGGCGGCTGGCCGGGTTCTAATCTTAAGGACGCTGAATTCTTCAGTAAGGCTCAGGGCCTAGCCCTTTCCTACTCTCAACTGGTTGCTTTTGGCAGCACCAGACGACCCAAGACCAAGGTGGAGACAGATGCTAACCTTATGGCTCTGGTAAATTCCGGGGTAAAAGTAGTTACTATTGTTGGTAAGGGTTCAGAGTTACAGGTTACCCAGGTGTTAGAAACCACCTTGGATGAGAACCTCAATATGATTGCTGATTCCATTCGCTGTCTTAAGGCACAAGGGCTTACTGTTTTCTTTGATGCTGAGCACTTTTTTGACGGTTTTAAGGCTAACTCTAGTTATGCTCTGCGTGTTTTGCAGGTGGCGGCTGAAGCTGGGGCTGATTGTCTGGTGCTTTGCGATACCAACGGGGGCACAATGCCTGACGAAATAACCGTTGCTGTTACCGCAGCTAAGAAACTGACCGATATGCCGTTGGGCATTCATGCCCATAATGATAGTGAGTTGGCAGTGGCTAATACTTTGGCTGCGGTTCAGACTGGAGTCAGTCAGGTGCAGGGTACTATCAATGGCTATGGCGAGCGCTGTGGTAATGCTAACCTTTGCTCTATTATTCCGGCATTGAAACTAAAGATGGGTATTGATTGTGTTACCAATGCCCAGCTGGCCAAATTAACTGAAGTGTCCCACTATGTGAGCGAGGTGGCTAATCTGGTTCCTGATGCCTTCTTACCTTATGTCGGTTTCAGTGCCTTCGGTCACAAGGCTGGCCTTCATGTTTCTGGCTTGGCAAAATGGATAGACAGCTATCAGCACATAGACCCAAGCCAGGTAGGGAATCAGCCAAGAATCCTGGTGTCTGAGTTATCGGGGAAGAGAAATATCCTATATAAGGCAAAGGAATTAGGTTTAGATTTACCCGCAAAGGGTGAGGAGGTACAGACACTGCTGGAGCAAGTCAAATTACTGGAGAGTCGTGGCTTTCAGTATGACAATGCTGAGGCATCCTTTGAGTTGCTGCTTCACCGGGCTAAGCCAGATTACAAACCACCCTTTGAGCTGGTTGATTTCATGGTGGTGATAGAGAAGAGACGGCGTCCTCCTGTTCAGGAAAATCTGGAGGAGATGCTATCCGAGGCGATGGTAAAGGTGAGGGTAGGTGATGAAGTAATGCACACTGCGGCTGAGGGCAATGGTCCAGTCAATGCTCTAGACCAGGCATTACGCAAGGCTCTACTGCAGTTCTATCCCAGCTTGGCTCAAGTCCGGTTAGTTGACTATAAGGTTCGTATTCTTGAAGAAAGTGTGGGCACGAGCGCTCAGGTTCGTGTGCTTATTGAGTCCAGTGATGGGGTTAACGAGTGGCGTACCGTGGGCAGCTCAACTAATATTATTGAGGCTAGCTGGCTGGCTCTAGCTGACGGTCTAGAATACTGGCTGCTAAAGCACAAAGATATCACCTGAATCAGCAAAGGATGTTAAACATGAAATACCATATAGGAATGATTCCTGACGGCAATAGAAGATGGGCAAAAGAGAGAGGCCTGGAGCCCTGGGAAGGACATAAAAAGGGTGGGGAAAAGGGCGAACTCTTCATAGAGTGGTGTATCGACCATGAGGACATCTCTGAGATAACTGTCTACGGATTGAGTGAGGAAAACTTTAAGAGGCCAGCGAAAGAATTAGGAAAGCTCTATGAGCTTTACGAAGAGGAATTAACGAAGCTCATTAATAAAGAAAAGGTTCATAAAAACAGAGTAAAGATTAATATTGTCTCCACTAATATAGGGCCTATTTCCAGAAGCCTCATCCGCCTTTTCCACAGAATCACAACCGAGACCGAAGATTATGAAAATAAAGTACTCAATATGTTGATCGGCTATACGGGGCAAGCAGAAATCCTGAGTGCCGTTTCCTCTCCGCTTAACAGGGTCAAGAATTTACTATTTGGTCTCAGTGAGAGGGATGTGAAAAATAGCTTGATGGTGAAGACACCTTGTGACTTTGTTATAAGAACAGGAGAGGAAAGTGAAGAGAGGGAGGCTCGGTCTGGATTCTTGCTCTGGCAGTCTGCCTATGCTGAGTACTACCACATTAACAAGTTTTTCCCGGATGTTACCGAAGAAGACTTCAACGAGGCATGGGACTACTTCATAAATACTAGAAGAAGGAAGGGTCTTTAGCCCCTTGGATTAGGTCTTGACACCGCCATGTTTCGGGTGTAAAATCGCATCACTAAAAACGTGGAGGTGACATAAGAAATGGATAAAGTGGATGTTCATGTGACTTGGGGTTTAGTGTGGGCATTGTGGTGGAGAATGGCTCTTATCGGCTTGGGAATAACTGCTCTAATTTGGCTAATTATGTTTATAGTGCTGGGCGCAACCCTGTTACCTTTCTTAGGAGGCTTTTAGGGTAGTGTGAGTTGACTACTTGGTGGTTTCGCTGGGGTATACGAGTAGCTGGTTATGTTTATCTTGTAACCGACACATATCCCTCCTTTAGCGGCAGGGAATAGCTATAGTAACCTGGTGTAAGTATTGGCTTCAGACAGGTTCGCCGACACGCTTAATATATAAGGGATGCTAGCTGCCAAAACAAGAAAATAAACCTACCACCTTTGCTCAAGTCGACGAAAGAAATAAGTTATTATGTATCAAGAGATTAGCTTATTTAGACCTATGGCACCTATTGTGATATGAACTGAACCAGCTCAATAACGACGCCGCCGAGCTTGTCAGTGTCGAAGTAAGCAAATTTGCCACGGGATGTTTGCCCGGTCTGGATAACCTTAAATCCTCTTTCAGCCATTTCAGCTATCTCCTTGTCAAGGTCATCGACAGTAAAGGCGATATGGTGAATACCCTCTCCTTTTTTCTCTAAAAACTCTTTGTAGATGGACTCACCTTCAAGAGGCTGTACCAGCTCAAACTTTAATCCCCCCACTCCCCCTTCGGCATATCTTAGGTCCATCATGTAATCGGATGGCTTACCCCGCAGCGTCTGCCCTAACAGGGGTACCCCTTCCGGCCCTATAGTAGGCAGGAATGGTCCTATACCTAAGGATTTATAATACTCCGATGGCCTTGCCCATATCCCTAACCATTACTGATGCGTGATGGAACTTCCAGTTTTCGTGCACACCAACTCCTTTCTATGTAATTCTGTTAGTTGAGGCTTTACCTCCGCAGTCCCAGTGGACAAGTTCTTAGGACGACCACTTTTATAATATATTTGCATTGAGGGTAAAGTCAAGACTAATTATTCTTTTCAAGGTTTTTCTTCTCCTTCATACTGTACATTAGCCCTCTACTGGAGATTCACCTTTACAGGCGTTGACCTACTCCCACCGGCATAATGTATAAGGGCTTATATTGTTTATCCAGCCGTAAGACTTGTCTAACCTGCTCATCGTAAAAGGCACCGATGGCTACTGTGGCCAGACCAAGAGCAGTAGCCTGAAGATAGATGTTTTGTCCAGCATGCCCTACCTCAATATGAACATACCTTTCTCCTCTAGCACCATATCTCCTGAGTGTCCGCTCATATTCAGCGCAAATAACTATATCCACCGGGGCCTGGTATATGAATTCCTGATTTAATGCTGCCCTGGCTAACTCTGACCGTACATCTCTTTGGTGGTGCTGGGTCAACGAGTGGTTGTCTATATTATAGTGGTATATGCCGCTAGGTATTTCCTCAACGCCATTATCACCGCAAACAACGAAGACCTCCAGCGGGTAGGTGGCTCCGGCGCTGGGTACAGTTCTGCGCCCCCATGGGCTATCGGTAGTACCCTGGGTAGCCCACAGTATTTGGGATAACTGTGATTGGGAGATGGGTTGGCTGGCAAAGTATCTTATTGACTCTCGCCTGCTGATGGCTTCCGCTAGTGACATACCGCCTTTTGGATTTGGTAATGGCAGATGAATTTGCGCTGGCTGACTCATGTTCATCTACTTAGCTTTATTCCAGAAGTCCATACTCAGGTATTTCCATCCCCCATCAGCCAAAACAACTACTATGTTACCTTCATCCATATCATTGGCAACCTTGACGGCTTGATAGACTACTGCTCCAGAGGATGGCCCAGCAAATATCCCTTCTTTTCCCAATAACTCTTTAGTAAAAAGGTCTGCCTGCTGGCTGGTGACGGTAGCCATCTCAGTAATGAGGCTGAAGTCCACTATCGGCGGTATGTAACCCTGAGTCATACACTTCAGACCCTGAATGGTGTCATCCGGTGGTGGCGCGATACCAATTATCCTGATATTGGGATACTTCTCCTTTAATCGGCGGGCAATGCCAACTATAGTCCCGCCGGTGCCAATACCAGCAATTAAGACATCAATCCACTCATAGGGAAAGTCATCTAGTATTTCAGTAGCGGTAGTTTCATAGTGAGCCAGCGGGTTGGCTGGGTTGGAGAACTGGTCGGTCAGAAAGTATCTGCTATCTTGCGCTGCCAGTTCCTTGGCGGTATCAATAGCGCCATCCGGCCCAAGAGCTCCTTTGGTGAGAATAAGCTCGGCATTATGGATTTTCATTAGTTGCTGCCTTTCCAGGCTCATATTATCCGGCATGACAATGGTAACCCGATAACCCTTTCTATGCCCCAGCCAGGCCAGGGCTATCCCAGTATTGCCGCTGGTGGCCTCAATAATGGTTTTATCCTCGGTTAGTTCTCCACTCTGCTCCGCCTCTTCTATCATGTATTTGGCTACCCGGTCCTTAATACTGGCGCTCCCTCCCAGGTTCTGCCCTTCCATTTTAGCCAGGATCCTCACCTTCTGGTTTGGGCTCATTTGAGCCATTCCCACCAGTGGGGTATGACCTATTGCTTCAATGGCGTTTCTGAAATACATGCGTCACCTCTCTTTTTGGTGATTGGGAGGCTTTATCCTGCTACCCTTTAATTACCCCTAGAGGTACTGCCTTGGC
Organism: uncultured Dehalococcoidales bacterium; assembly: GCA_964597725.1. Classification (GTDB taxonomy): domain Bacteria; phylum Chloroflexota; class Dehalococcoidia; order Dehalococcoidales; family JAUVZE01; genus CAZNEL01. The sequence goes on from CAZQZA010000008.1 coordinate 8,342, forward strand.
TACCTTGAGAGAGATGCCAGCTTTATGGGTTACCTCAACAACCTCATTTACATCCTTGTAGGCTTCAGAAGCCTCCTCAGCCAGTGAACCCATGCTACCTGTTTTTACCGTAATCCCCTTGGCAGCTAGTGCTTGGGCGACATCAGCTCCCCTCAGGCTGCGTTTAGCTGCTGAGCGGCTCTGCACCCTGCCGGCACCATGGCAGGTGGAGCCAAAGGACTCCTGCATCGCTGTCTCAGTGCCGACGGCAATGTAGGAGCAGCGTCCCATATCCCCGGGGATAAGAACCGGCTGCCCTATATTCTTATAGATTTCGGGAATATCAGGATGTCCCGCAGGGAATGCCCTGGTGGCTCCCTTGCGATGAATACAAAGAGTCTGTTTCTTACCGTTAATAGTATGTTCCTCAATCTTAGCGATATTGTGAGTCACGTCGTAAATCTGCTCCAGACCTAGCTCCCTCTGGCTTTTGCCTAAGACCTTAATGAAGCACTCTCTAACCCAGTGGGTAATGCACTGGCGGTTAGCCCAGGCGTAGTTAGCGGCACAGGCCATGGCTGCCAGGTAGTCTTGTCCTTCTGGTGACTTTACCGGGGCACAGGCAAGCTGGCGGTCAGGCAGGTTGATACCATACCTTTTTACTGCTTCACCCAGTAACCTTATATAATCACTACAAACCTCATGCCCGAAACCCCGCGAACCGGTATGAATCAAGACCAGCACCTGACCGACATCACCGATACCCATTGCCATGGCTGCATTCCGGTCATAGATTTCCTCCACTACCTCCACCTCCAGAAAGTGGTTGCCAGATCCCAAGGTGCCTAATTGGGGGATACCTCGTTTCTTAGCCTTGCTACTCACCTTATCGGGGTTAGCCCCTTTCATACAGCCCGACTCTTCAGAGACCACAATATCCTCGGCTTCGCCATAGCCCTTTTCTACTGCCCACTTACTACCCTTAACCAGCACTTTATCCAGTTCTGGTTCACTTACCCTTATCTTACCGGTGGAGCCTAACCCTGATGGTATATTGACAAAAAGCTCAGCAACCAACTGCTCAATTTTAGGCCTCACCTCTTCCTCAGTAAGATTGGTTCGTAGCAGTCTTACGCCACAGTTAATATCAAAGCCGACGCCTCCGGGTGAAACCACTCCATCTTTTATCCTGGTGGCAGCTACCCCACCGATGGGGAAGCCATAGCCCCAGTGAATATCAGGCATAGCCAGTGAGTGGCCGACAATGCCGGGCAAGAAGGCTACGTTGGCTACCTGCTGGAAGACCTGCTCTTCCCAGATATGGTTGAGCATAGATTCGCTGGCAAAGATTAACCCAGGCACCCGCATGCCCTGTTTATAGCTTTTGGGGATTTCCCAGCGGTAGTCGTCTATCTTGTTTAATATTTCTTTCCAAGGTGCTGCCATTGCCCATCACCCCCTCTTAAATATCAAATATTACCTGAACCTTGTAGCCGTCTTCCTTGTCAACCGTTAGCAAGTGATAGGTGGTTGCTTTGACTCCTGTCTTTAAGTTATGCCGTGAACTATCTACTTTCTCCCCATAGCTTCTAGCCCTCAGTCGTGTATTATTGAGTTCAGTAATATCAAACCGTTTAAAGATTATATTCTCAGTATCAAATTGGTAAATAAGCTCATTTAACCATGATACCAGCAGGCCTTCTTTATCAGTGGCGGTTACCTCAATATCCCGATACAAAACCTCTCGAATATCATCAAGCTCAGTTATCAGGCTGAACAAACCTCTAGCCGCATTAGCGAATGCCTGCTTCATATTGGCACCATAGGCGGCAATGCCGACATCAGCAGTATGATTTACAATTTCAAAGTCTTTCTCCATATTTGTATGCGCTATTCACCATGCATTTTACAGATAAATTATATCATTTACTCCAGTAAACTTAAACTACTCCACTTATTATTCTCATAGTAACACTATTATAAGTGTCACCTATCTATCTGAGCTAGCTCAGCGGGTATTGACACTGTTGTAACCTTGATGTAATATCTGTGTAACAGTCGGTTAAATAATGCGTCAGATACCTTGACCAAGAGTGGCTCAGGAAAAATTAGCGGGAGACCCAGAAGAGGAGTGAGAAATGAGGTTGCCAGGAAATTAATGGGCATTTGAACAGGGTGTAGCAATACCTTAATTTTAAAGTTCTGAGAAAGGAGGTGAAAGGATAAGGAAAAAGACTGTGCTAACCAAAAACCGTAAAGAAAATTCTAAAGGAGGAGGAAAATGGCATTTACAAAGAAGCTTTTACCTTTGCTGCTGGTGTTATTGTTAGTGCCGACACTGGTGGTAACCATCGCTACTGGTTGTGCTCCAGCGGCACCTGAAGTCGTAAAAATCGGGATTGCTCAACCAGTCTCGGGGGGCTGGGCTGCTTGGGGTGTGCCTGTCGACCGTGCCGCAAGGCTAGCAATAGATGACATTAACGCCGCCGGCGGTATTACGGTCGGTGGAAAAACCTACCTGCTAGAGGCGGTTACCGAGGACACCGAAGCCGACAGCGCCATCGCTATGGCAGCATTTAACAAGCTAATCTACGACCATAAGGTAGGCTACATATTGGGCCCCATGAGCTCGGCCATCAATGGAATTGTCCAACCGCTTTGCGAAGCTAACAAGGTTATCCAGCTGTTCCAGGGCTCCTTCGCTCCCAAACCGGATGACTACTACAATTTTAGAGGCACCCTAATCGGGGAGCAATTTGCTCCGGCTGCCTATGCCGCCCTGATGAAGCTGTACCCAGAGACAAAAACGGTTGCCATCCTTAACCGGGATGAGGAATATGGGTGGGCAAATCAGGAGATAGCCCGCAACGTCTGCAACGCCCTTGGCTTAGAGATAGTAATTGATGAGTTTACCGACCCGCACGAAGAGGACTATTATCCCATTCTCACCAAGATATTGCCTACTGAGCCGGATTTCATTGCCGTGGGAGCAATTGCCCCGGGATACCACGCCCTACTTATTAAGCAAGGCCGTGAGATGGGCTATGAAGGACCCTTCCTGGCACCCACCGGCTCGGATACAGCAATCATGTTTGACATTGCCGGTCCTGAGGCGGCAGAGGGTTTGGTAGCAGTGGGGACAGCGGATTATATCGGACTGGCTACCACTCCTCTGATGAAGGATGTTGGCGAAAGATACCTCGAGAGGTATGGCACCCAGGACGCCTGGAGCCTTGAGTACTATAACGACATACTTTATATAAAGGCCGGCATGGAGGCGGCTAACAGCGTTGACCCCACCGAGGTGGTCAAGGCCTTGCGGACTCCAGGGTTCACCATGCCCAGCGTTTACGGGGATGTCAGCTGGGTTGGAGAGGAATTCTGGGGCATAAATTCTATTGCCTCTTGTCCTCTGCCTTATACCCAGATTCAGAACGGGAAAGAGGTTGTTCTCGGTGTTGTCTCCTGGGAAGACATGAAACCACTAATCGAAGCCGCTATGGGAGAGTAACCGTCCTCGACTGGTGCTTTTGTGAGGGAGGGCAGTTTGTTAATAATGTGACAAATATGCCCTCCCTTCAAATGAAAATGTGGCAGGGAAGATGGAATTATCTACATTCCTGCAAATGTTTGTCAATGGGACCATGATAGGTTTCCAGTTAGCATTATTTGCTACCGGGCTGACCTTGGTCTATGGCATAATGCTCATAATCAACTTCGCCCATGGCGAGCTATACATGCTCGGTGCCTTTGCTGTTTTCTTCTTCGCCGAGCAATTAGGTCTAAATTATTTTGTTTCACTCGCGCTGGCGATGATAGTAGTTGGTCTTGTCGCCATAGCCGCCGAGCGGATTTTTTTTAAGCCGCTGCGAGGCGAGCACATCCCCAGTTTTATCATGTCCTGTGGGCTGGCTTTCATGTTCCAGGTTGCGGCGGTGCTCGCTTTCGGCATCAAAGATAAGGCTATTGACTCCGTTTTCCCTGGCGTTATAATGCTACTTGGTACCTCCGTATCTGTGGAAAGGGTGGTGGTAAGCCTTATCTCAGCCATACTAATAATTGGTTTTTACATTTTTCTCCTGCGAAGTAGGGCTGGTCGTGGTATGCGTGCTGTCATGCAGAACCCGGAGGCAGCTGCCCTGCAAGGAGTAAGCATTAACCAAACGTGCTCTTTGGGTATGGGCATTGGAGCCGCCCTGGCGGCTGCTGCTGGGGGATTGTTAGCTCCAGTCTTTATTTTTAACCCTTGGATTGGGCCTGTTTTGACCTGGGAAGGGTTTATTGTGGTGTGTTTGGGGGGGAAGACAAGCCTCCCCGGCACTCTGCTGGCAGCATTCATCCTGGGCTATGTAAGAAGCTTTGTTACTACCTTGGTCGACCCGGTAGCCGCTCTGATGTGCGAGGCGGCTATTTTAGGCATTATCTTAACGCTAAGACCTCAAGGATTACTTGGCCATGAATAGGAACGACTGGATAAAATGGGCCGGACTAGCTGCCGTGGTCATCATTCTATTTCTGATACCGGCGTTCATTAAGAGCCCATACTGGATGCTAGTCCTCACCCTGATGTGGGTCCATATTATCGCCGCTGAGAGCTTCCGCCATATTGTCACCGTCGGTGAGTATTCCTTTGCTCATGTGCCCCTGATGGGGATGGGTGGCTATGCTTCAGCACTGTTGGTGATGAAACTTGGCTTGTCTTTTTGGCTGGCGTTGCCCCTTGCAGTTTTGGCTACGGCAATCATCTCATTCCTGATTTACTATCCCTGTCTCAGGACAACTGGCACCTTCTTTTTCTTTGCTTCCTTTGCCTTTGGTGAGGTCATGAGGTTGTGCTGGGTAAGATTTAGAGACCCATTCGGTGGTGTTGGGGGATTAAGTCACATTCCTCGCCCTGATTCCATACATATCCCAGGCCTTCCGCCAGTAGAGTTCACCATCGTTTCCCACACATCTTATTATTATCTGATTTTGGTGTTTATGCTTTTCAGCCTGCTCATTATGTATCTGCTGGATAGGTCTCGCCTTGGAGCCATCGCCGCGGCAATCAAGGAATCAAAGGTGTTGGCTTCGTTTGTCGGTATCAGGGTGTGGCGCTACGAAATGATAATTTTTGTCATTGCCTCGGCATTTGCTGCCCTCGGTGGTAGCCTTTATGCTCACTACATGACCTTGCTGGTGCCTATTGAGTTCTACTGGGGATTGGGGATTTATGTTTGCGTTTGGGCTGTTGTCGGCGGCACGGGACACTTTGCCGGACCCATAGTTGGAACCATTGTTTTCGGATTAGCAAGGGAGCTCCTGCGCCCTTTTCCCCAGCTCGTCCCTCTGATTTACGGGCTAATCTTGGCAGCAACCTTGGCTTTCCTGCCCCAGGGGCTGATAAGTTTACCCGAGAAGATTTTGCCATGGGCTAAAAAAATGCTAGCCAGGGTTAAGGAGAGATAAATGAATGCGCCGCTTCTCGAAGTTAGGAATCTTACCAAGCGTTTTGGCGGTTTAACCGCGATTAGCCAGCTAAGCTTTGATCTATATAGAGGAGAAATAGTAGGATTGATTGGTCCCAATGGGGCCGGCAAAACAACACTCTTTAATGTAATCACTGGGTTTTACCCACCTACAGAGGGGAAGGTCTTCTATAAGGGTGAAGATATAACCGGGTTCAAACCACATAAACTGGTTCAAATGGGGATTGCACGAAGCTTTCAACTGACCACTTTGTTTGATAACCTTTCCGTCCTTCAAAATGTGGTTATGTCCCGGCATCTGCATACCGAGGTGGATTTTTTGGGCTCCTTGTTTCATACCCCGGGTAATCGCGAGAAAGAGAAGGCTACCGAAATGAGAACTATGGAGTTGTTAAAACTTACCGGACTAGATACTCAGTGGGATGTGCTTGCCAAGAACCTATCTCATGGTTATCAAAAGACCCTCAATTTTACTATAACTGTAGGAACCGACCCTGAGCTATTAATGCTGGATGAACCGTTGTGTGCTTTGAACCCGGAAAGGATAACGGCTATCCAGCGTTTGATTTTTACAGTACGGGATAAGGGGATTACCATTCTGGTAATCGAGCACAACATGAAGGCGCTTTTCCCTATTTGCGATAGGATAATGGTCTTAGACGCTGGAATGAAGATCGCCGAGGGTACGCCCAAAGAAGTTGGGGGGAACCCAGAGGTAATTAGAGCCTACCTTGGAGGAGCAATAGATGTTTCAGACAGAAGATAAGTACCTCAGCCTGAGAAACCTGACAGTATGTTATGGAGCTCTCGAGGCGGTAAAGAGTGTTTCCTTCGAAGTGCCAGCCGGGAAGGTAGTTAGCCTTCTTGGTGCCAATGGCTCGGGCAAGAGCACTATTTTAAAGGCTATATCGGGTCTAAAAAAGCCAGCTGGAGGCGAGATTTGGTTTCAAGGGTCAAGGATAGATGGGGAACCCCCCTACACTATCCTTAGGCGGGGCATTGTTCATGTTCCTGAAGGAAGAGGGCTCTTCCCTTATATGACAGTTTTTGAGAACCTCCAAATGGGTGCTTTCTCACGAACAAATGCCAAGAAACAGGAATTAGAAAGAGACCTCGAAGAAATCTATGAGTACTTCCCCATACTAAAAGAAAGAAGGAACAGTCGGGCAAAAACTCTAAGCGGTGGCGAAGCCGAGATGCTGGCTCTCGCCCGCGGGCTAATGGCTAAACCAAAGCTATTTTTGTTGGATGAGCCCCTTCAAGGAATTTCGCCTGTTGTCATTAAAGAAATTGCGAATATAATCACCATGCTCAACCAAAGAGGAATCACCATCTTGATGGTAGAACACAATATTTCCATGTCCTTCGAGCTTTCCCAGTGGGTCTACATCCTGGAGACTGGTGAACTCATCTTACAAGGTAAGCCTCAAGAGTTGTCAGAAACTGATTATGTACAAAAGTTCTATTTGGGTGTAACCTAAGTAACCTAAATAACCTAAGTAACTTAAGAAGGAGGTACTGTGATTACCGTACTTCAGGGGAAGACACAAAAGGTGGAGATATCCCCCGAGGGTCCCACAGTTATTACTGGAGACCGGCTCAAAGGGAAGGACCACTATGCCACCCGGTACATAAGGCACTGCAAGAAAAGCCTGCAGAAGTGGGCAAACTGTTGCAATTGGCGGGCTTACTAAAACTTGATTGAGGAAGGGCAAAAATGGAAGTATTGGATAGCATTCCAGTTAGGTTAGATGTCGAAGAAGTATTGAAACAATTGCACCAAGGTAAAGAAAATAAGTATATTGAACGAATTGTCCAAGAATTGATTGAGATTGTTCGTCCTGTAGCTAAACCCAAAGCTATCTATGAAGTTTCCTATGTTGATAATAAAAATGAAGACTCGCTATACATTGATGGCGTAAAGTTTACCAGCCGTGTTCTCAGAGTTAATTTAGATAAAGTAGAAAGAGTTTTTCCATACATTGCGACATGTGGGAGAGAATTAGATGCAATAACTATACCGTCCGATGATTTTATGCAACATTATTGGTTAGATGTAATTAAGGAGACGGTTTTACGCACAGCTATCAGCTATCTTACAGATTACTTAACAAGAAATTATGCACTTGGTCAGATGTCGAAAATGCATCCCGGGTCTTTGAGAGATTGGCCAATAACACAACAGAAAGAGCTGCTTTCAATCTTTGGTAATGTTGAAGATTTAATTGGAGTGAAGCTAACCAAGAATTTCTTAATGCTCCCACTAAAATCTGTGTCTGGAATATATTTCCCCACTGAGATTAGGTTTGAAAGTTGCCAGCTATGCCCGAGGGAAAAGTGTAGCGAGAGAAGAGCACCCTATGATCCGGATTTAGTTAAAAAATACAGAGAAAAGATGTGAGAGACCAAGGGCCTGGTGGTGAAGTGAGATAGTAGAAAGGAAAGGTGGTATGTCTATCCTCCTGGGCATTGACACTGGGGGTACCTATACAGATGCTGTGGTGTTGGACGATGAGCGTGGGGTCATCGGCGCAGCAAAAGCACTGACTACTAAGCATGACCTGTCGCTGGGGATTCGGGATGCCGTGGAGGCGGCACTACCCAAACCACATCCAAATATCCGGCTGGTGTCCCTATCCTCTACACTGGCAACCAACGCCATTGTAGAGGGGAAGGGTAGCCCTATCTGTCTGCTACTCATCGGCTACGCCCCCGATACGGTAGCCCTAGCTGGGTTAGAGAGGGTGGTAGCCAATGAGTTTATCGTTTTCATCCGAGGTGGGCATACCGTCACCGGTGAGGAGCAGGCTCCCCTTGACACCGATACTGCACGGCAGGCCATCTTGACCTGTGCGCCGCACGTAGCCGCCTTTGCCATCTCCGGCTACTTTGGTGTGCGCAACCCAACACATGAGCTACGGGTGAAACGGCTGGTACGCCGCCTGACCGGATTGCCAGTGACCTGTGGACATGAACTAACCACGCACCTGCATGCCCCACGCCGGGCTCTAACCGTTGCCCTAAATGCACGGCTCATACCTTTGTTGCACCAGCTAATCCTCGGGGTTCGCGACATGCTCACTATTCAAGGCATCCGTGCTCCCCTCATGGTCGTTAGGGGAGACGGTTCGCTCATGGATGCCAAGATGGCGCTGGAACAGCCGGTGGAGACTATCCTATCCGGCCCGGCGGCTAGTGTAGTCGGTGCGCGCTATCTGTCCAATGTAGGAGACGCCTTCGTGATTGACATGGGTGGTACCACCACCGATATCGTTGCACTGCATAATGGTCGTCCTGTCTTGAACCTCGAAGGGGCTTGGGTGGGTGGCCGGCGTACCATGATTGAGGCGGTAGATGTCCACACAACTGGCCTAGGGGGAGATAGTGAGGTCCGTCTAGATGAGGTCCGTAACTTGTGCATTGGACCACGCCGGGTGGTTCCCCTCAGCCTCCTCGCCGTGCAGTACCCGGCAGTTCTAGATGTGCTGCAGGGTCAACTGGGGCAGCACGTGGCTAGGGATGCCGTAGATACAGACAAGGGGCGTTTTGTCATGCGTGAGCGGCCACTGGGGCTTGAGCAGAGCAGCATTACTTCAACCCAGCAGGAAATATGGGGACTCCTCAACGATGGCCCGGTTTCTGTAGCACAGCTACTGGCTGGCGTGAAGTATTCCCCCATTTACCGACGCTGCCTGGATGAACTGGTGGAGCGTGGTCTTGTCGTCGTAAGTGCCTTCACGCCCACCGATGCTGTCCATGTGCTGGGTCAATATCGGTGTGGCTCTGTTAAGGCTGCCAAGCTAGGTGCGGAATTGTGGGCCCGGCGGCTAGGCGTCAGCGGGAGAGAGTTCTGCCAGCAAGTGGTTCGGCAGGTTATTGTGCAGGCTGGGCGTGCCGTGATTGCCAGCACATTGGCTGACGAAGGCGGCCTCACACTAGAGAGCCGGGACAGCGTGGGGCACCTGTTTGTTGAACGGGCATTGGGTGCTGATGACAGAGGGGTTTTCTCGGTGACATTCTCGATGCGACGTTCGCTGATTGGCCTTGGTGCACCGGTCGCTACCTATCTCCCATCTGTAGCCACGCAACTGCACACGCACCTTCATATCCCTGAGCATGCTGAGGTTGCCAATGCTATCGGTGCCGCGGCTGGTGGGGTAGTGCAAACCGTGCACATACTGCTCCGACCACTGGATGGGGGCAATGCTTACCGCGTGCATTTGCCATTTGGCGTGCGCGACTTTCAGCAACTGGCAGATGCCGTAACCTACGCAAAGGGTGCGGCTCGCCGGCTAGCCCAAAATCGTGCTCATCGAGCTGGTGCTAGCTTAGTACAAGTACACATTGAGCAGCATGACCGAACAGCGCAGGTCGGCAACGAATGCCTGTATATTGAAACAGAGGTGACCGCTACCGCAGTAGGGCGCCCGCAACTGAAGGAGTGAAGTAGTGGTTATTGCTCCCCAGCCAAGATGACAGAATGATTTTGCAACGACAGAGGATTGACAATAACGATGTTCCAGTAATAGAATATACTCCAGCCAAGATGACAGAATGATTTTGCAACGACAGAGGATTGACAATAACGATGTTCCAGTAATAGAATATACTCCAGCCAAGATGACAGAATGATTTTGCAACGACAGAGGATTGGCCTGGGAGTAGAATCAAAGGGGCAGTGGTTGGAGTGGCACTGAAACTCATCGGACGGCACGAGAAGTTTATCTGTAAGGAGGAGAAAGTCATGTGACACTTATTTAACAGCGCTAAATCTCGGGTATGAAAGTTTTTCTGGAGGGAGACACATGGCAAAGGAAATTAAGACAAAGCGACCACTGGTGAGTCTGTTGAGCACCGAATTTATAGAGAGGATAGTGGAAGAGGCTAAGGATGTCCTGGAGAAAACCGGGGTTTGGGTAGAAAATGAAGAGGGCTTGGAATTACTTGGCAATGGTGGCGCCCGAATCGACCGGGGGAAAGAGAAGGCTTTTATTCCCAAAAGGCTGGTCGAGGAGTCGTTAAAGTCGGTTCCATCATCAATCACGCTCTACGACCGAAACGGCAACCCCTCTATGAAGTTGGAGGGAAATAATTGCTATTTTGACCCTGGCACGGCTGCCCCCAAGATATGGGATTCAGATTTGAACGTAATTAGGGACCCTTTAACGCAGGACCACATTAACTATACTAAGTTAGTTGATGCCCTAGACAACATAGACCAAATCAGTGCCGCCATCATTCCCACTGACGTCCCGGAAGAGATCGGGGGGCAATACCGGGTCTTTCTTTGCCTCAGGTATTGCACCAAGTCAATCTTCGGCGGGACGTTCCACAAAGATGGCTTGCAGGTGGAAAAGGATTTACTGGTAGCTATCCGGGGCAGTGAAAAGGCCGCTCGAGAGAAACCAATGCTCATTATCGGAGCTTGTCCCTCTCCCCCTTTAAAGTGGAGTGACCTTACCTGTCACGACCTGATAATGGGTGCTCAGAACTGGATCCCGCCAGTACTAATATCAATGCCTTTAACCGGCAGCACAGCCCCAATCACCATAGGTGGGAGCCTTGTTCAGCACACTGCCGAGAGTCTAAGTGGTGTGGTGATAAGCCAACTTGCCAGCCGGGGTTCACCCGTTATCTGGGGGGGGTCTCCGGCAGCCTTCGATATGCGCTTTGGCACCACGCCTATGGGAGCCATTGAGACCATGATGATTGATATGGCCTATAACGAAATTGGAAAATACCTAAAAATCCCAACCCAGGCCTTTATCGGACTCAGCGATGCCAAGTGCCCTGATTCGCAGGCAGGATTAGAATCGGGAATCGGTGCTATCTTGGCTGTTCTTGCCGGCATCAACATAATAACAGGCGCCGGCATGCTGAATTTCGAAACCACCCAATGCCTGGAAAAGCTGGTAATTGATAACGAGATTTGTGGCATGGCCCGCCGCCTGGTGCAGGGGATTACTCCAAGAGGAGAACCACTGGCGGAAGACCTGTTTACCGAGGGACTATATGAAGGAAAACATTTCCTGCTCTCCCCAACTACTATGAAATGGTTTAGGGAGGAGTTTTTCTACTCTGGACCAGCAATCAGCCGGGAAGATGACCAGACATGGATGGAAAAAGGAGCTACCACAGCGGAACAGAGGGCAAAAGAAGAGGTCAAAAGAATCCTGGCTACCCACGAGCCAGAACCCCTTGATAAAGATGTTGATAGAGAGCTTGTAAGAATCATGACCAAAGACGCTGAAAAATACGGCATGAGCAAGCTGCCCCTGCCGTAGCCGGAAAATAGACTAATTGTGAGGTGTAACTATGGACTTACTGGAAAGCATTAAGGAAAGCATCATAGGTATGGACAGGGCAAAGGTGGTTGAACTCACCAGAAAGGCACTGGATGAGGGAATCAAGCCAGAACAACTCCTTTATGAAGCCTTAACCCCTGGAATGGACATCGTTGGCGAGGAGTATGAGAAGAACATTAAATTTATTCCAGAGATGCTCATGTCAGCCGAAGCCTTGCGGGATGCTATGGAGCTGCTCGAGCCGATTCTGACTAAATCAGAGTTGTCCAGGGCAGGAAAGGTGATTATGGGAACGGTGGAAGGTGATATACACGACATAGGGCAACAGATAGTCTCCATGATGCTAGAAGGGGCTGGGTTTGAGGTTTACAACCTGGGAGTTGATGTGCCCGCAGACAAGTTCGTGGAAAAGGTAAAGCAAGAAAAGGCCGATATTGTTGGCATGTCAGCTTTCTTAAGCACCACCGGGCTTCGTTTCTCAGATGTAATTGAAGCGCTACAGGAAGCCGGCATACGGGAACAAGTGAAGGTAATGATCGGTGGCGCCGCAGCTAGCGGAAAATACGCGGTGACGATTGGAGCCGACGGCTATGGAGCTAACGCTAGCGCAGCAGTAAGATTAGCCAAGTCACTTGCAAGTAAGCAGTGAAGCTAGCACAGCTTGAGCTTAGGTGATGAGAGGCGTGAGAAATGAGATACTCAAATTAGTATTCTAAGGAATAAACTATATTTTAAAGGGTGAAGAAAGGAGATTGTTTAGAATGATAAAATTAGAAGAAAGAAGAGCCAGCATACAACCGATTAAGTCAAAACT
>CAZQZA010000009.1:0-20339 GCA_964597725.1 uncultured Dehalococcoidales bacterium
CACGCATACGCTGTAATACCTCAAGCCCGTCCACTTTGGGTAGTTTCAAGTCCAGTATGACTACAGCAGGCATTGTGGTCGTATCACAGTTGGAATAGGTGCCGGTGGCAAAGAGGTAGTCCAGCGCCTCCGCTCCGTCACGCACCACTGCAATCTCATTCTTAATGTTGTATTGTTTAAATGCACGTAAGGTCAGTTCTACATCATCGGGATTATCTTCCACAAGCAGGATAGTCCTCTCCTTTTTCATTGATGTCATTCAAATGTGAAATAAAATGCGGCGCCTTTTTCCACCTTCCCCTCGGCCAACACTTGTCCACCGTGGCGATGGACAATGCTCTGTACCGTAGACAGACCGACGCCAGTTCCGGGAAACTCCTGTTGGGAGTGCAGGCGTTGGAAAACGCCGAATAGCTTGTCATTTAGGAGATGTAGAATTTTCGACACGCCCGTCAGCCATAAACCATGGACCGAGCAGAGACTCATATATATTATGCCTATTGTCTCTACCATGTCGTTGTCTGAAAGATCACAATCCAGTATGGTGATGTTTTGAAGGGATGACATCTTTGGCTGCAACTCGACTATTTGGGCCAAAACACGCCCAGCCAAGTTATGTTTAACGAGCAAATCATAGTTTTCAATATTTACATGATCTAAAATTACTTTCTCTTCAAACTCCTTATCGCTGATATCAAACGGTGCTTCTCTAAGTTTGGAGATGAATGAGGTGTCCCTCATAATCATTACCATACTAGTTGTCACCAACTGACCTATAATAGAAGCAAACCGCAGCCCAAGAGAGTGTATGAAAGTTCATAATGCCTCCTTGCTCCTTTCTCTTTTGGTTGCGCTCAGGCTCATCCCTTGACGAGCAAGTCCAGATAGATTCAAACCTGATTACTCTGTCCCTCTTAGAATCAAGCTTTGTTCTTGCTGCTGCACTTCTTCTTCAGCTATACCAATCTGTTGAGCAATCTCCAGGGTTCTTTGAGTCACGATCTTTGAGTAAACGGAAAACGGGTCAAGTTTTGCCTCTACGCCCATGGCGATAGCATCCATTGCAGGAGAAGGTTTATTAGCAGCATTAGCTTGCTCGACCATTTGATTGTCGTCAACGACGAGGACTCTTGTCTTGTTGTTAACCATTTGTTACCTCCCTCGCTTAATCGGTACATCACTTACGCATTAAACTTGTGCCGCATAGTGCCTGGACAATAACTTTCCTTTATACTAGAGGAAGGAGCCCCAAAGCACAGAGGGAACGGTGCAGTGCCAAGGGGCCCCTCTTCTCCTAGCAAGTTACGGGCCAAAGCCGTCGGGCCCAGCTATCACAGGTAATGTCGTGGCCACTGTCATAGCTACCACAATAGCAAGGACCAGTAGAGCCTTTAGACTCTTTCTCATGTGTCACCTCCTTTCGCTTGGCGTTGAGACGACCTTGAAATGTCAACGTAAGCATTATAGGAGGTGAATTCTTACCAACCTCTTACCGAGACCACGGCGTGAGACAAATAAGAACGGGGCTGCTTTTCAGCAAGCCCCGTTGAGGTAAAACTGAGTTTGAACCTGGGTTCGACTTCAGCCCGTATCTTTACTCATCAATATCCGCTTATGCAGATCCTGTATTCGAGGCGGGGGGACGAACCCCATTTCACCGGCCACTGTATCGACATACCGCTTATATACCCGCAGCGCAGAAACCTTGTCTCCTACGGCCAAGTGCCACTCCATTACTTGACAGTACACCTCATCATGATATGGGTCAATGGCGATGAACTTCTCTAGGAGCGTGATAGCTCTGTCATATTGTCCTTTGTCAGCGCAGGTGCCGGCCAACAACAAAAGAGCTTTCAGGTATTTGTCTTCAAGTCCCCGGCGTTGCACTTCGGTCCACTCATTGTAGAACCCCTCCATGAAGGCTCCTCTATACAGTTCGATAGCTTGTTCTAGATTGGCCGCCCTAGTTTGGCTACCATAAGGCAGATCCTCTGCCCGACTCAAGAGGCGCTCGAACTCTGCGACGTCGAACCAGATATTGAGATGGGGACTGAGTTTATATTGCCCTTGCTCAAGCGTGAAGACTCCCGGAAATATCGCCCTCCTTGCTCGGTATAAATTGATATGGAAGTTGCTAGTGGCCTTGGCTGGAACTAGGTCAGGCCACAGTGCAGCTGTTATTTGTTCTTTCGTTTTCCCAGTGCCGCAACAAAGCACGTAAAAGAAGATTTCCTTGGCCCGGTTGCTTCTCCACTCGACCTCGCCAGTCGGACGAGAATTTACTAGGACCCGAGTTTCCCCCAAGGCCCGAGCTTCAATGTCAGGCTTAGTTGCCATTGAGGAGCCGACCGAGGCCTTGGTAGTTGCCCGTCTTCTTTGGCTATCGCGGCGTCTCCTAATCTTCTCCATGATGCGGACGAAGCGGTTGCCGCCCACACCTTTTGAGGCGCCATATTGAATCAGAAGAGCCGCGTTTCTACCTTCAACCGCCAGGAAGCCGTCGTAGCCCAACTCATCAGCTAGCCCGGATGTCTTTTCGAGCCAGTTAATAGCGAGGTCATATTTCTTGGCTAAGAACGATGCCTGAGCCAGATGAAAGTATGCTTTCGCCAAAGCGTCTTTATCTCCTATGTCCCTCAAACGGTCACAAACACCGCGAAGAATTCCCACTGCGGTCTCAAATCGCCCCCGCTCGTACTCGATGATTCCCAGCTGTGTGGCAAATAGCGTTGCTTCGTAGCTCTGCCCCTGCTCCTCGGCCAGAGAGATGGCTTCCTTGAGAAGTACCTCTGCCTTGTCACGGTCATCGAGAAGCCGATACGTTTCTCCTATTCCCGCCGTGGCCCACGCCACATAGTATGCTTCCAGGACCTGTCTTGCCAGCTCTAGTCCCTCTTGATATGCAGCGAGTGCATCGTTATACAAATCCAAGTCGCGTAGCACTTCTGCCATATTGATAAGAATAAGGGCTTCAGCTCGCCGATATCCGGTTTCACGAGCTTTTCCCAGACCAAAGCGAAATGTATCCAATGCCAAGTCATATTGCCCCCGACGCTGATATGTGATCCCTATATTGTTCAGCGTTATAGCTAGAGCGCCGAAATTCTTTACCTTTTGCCACCCTTCCCTAGCATGCTCGAAGTGCATGTTAGCCTTGGTAAGGTCGCCGAGGCGCTTATACATGATACCTAGCGAATTGTGTGCCTCAGCAATCTGGCCCATATCAAAGACGGAGGAGTAGTGCTTCAACGCGCACTGCATATGCCTCAGAGCCAGAGTGAACCGCCCCTGTTCCGCATGAATGGTCCCTAGGCGCCTGTGCGCGTCACCGAGAATATCGGTAGGCCCGCCGTGCTGCTCAAGGAGATGAATGGCTGTCTCAATGTCGCTCTTGGCCTCTGCAAAATGGCCAGCCAGGCGAAAGGCAGCACTCCGCCAACTCAGCCCCTTGGCCCTATATAACCAGTCCTTGTCGGTTGTGACCTGGCGCAGAAGGCCAGTCAAGATACGGACAGCCTCATCTACCTCGCCCAGATGGATCAAGCTCCGAGCGTGAAGCAAGACCAAATCAGGATCAGACAGGCGCATGTCTCTTGGCAGAGCCTCAACCCACTTTGAAACAGTCGCCCATTTCCCGGATTTGTGAAAATCTTCGCCGACAGTCGTGATAATTCTTAGAGCTTCGTCATATCTCCTCGCCGTCAAAAAGTGAGTGATTGCGTCATTCCACCGCTGGTCTTGTTCAAAGAGCGAGGCTGCTTTACAATGCAGAACCGAAAATTGCTCAGGGGTTTCCTCCAAGAGCTTCGTTTGAAGGAATTCTCGAAAGAGATGGTGGTAGCGGTACCAGCCTTTTTCACCATCGACACGGTGAGTGAAGAGGTTCCGCCTTTCAATCTGGTGAAGCAACTTTCGAGAATTGGCTAATCCCAACAAGCGGTCACAAATCTCTGATTCCATGTCACCCAGTGTGCTGGATGCCAGTAGGAAACTTTGTATGTCAGACGGCTGCCTCTCATAGACCTCAGATGTTAGATACTGAAAGACATCCCGTTGAGATAGCGTCAGCACGTCTCTGTGGAGCCTACCTTCACGTAAGCCATGAGCACTGAGCAGTATACCTATTATCCAGCCCTCCGTATTAGTAACTACCTTCTCCGCTTCTTCATCCGACAAGTGAAGGCTGTAGTGCCTGGCTAGCAACTCCTTCACCTCCATAGGATTGAAGGAAAGCTGTGATGTGTTCAGGCTTACCGCACGCCGTTGCAAAGCCAGCGTGGATATGGCTGGTAGTTCGACGGAGGTACGGCTCGAAACTATAATGTGGCAATTGTCCGGAGCACGCTCCACAAAGAGGTTAAGAAGCATTTTTGCTGGGTCACTATCCTCGACAAAGTGATAATCCTCTAGCACGAGGACAAAATACTCAGGAATGGCCTCATGAATTTCTCCAGTTAGAGTGCCAACCAAGTACGAAGCCTCTCTGACCGTATCCTCAGCCGCAAGTAAAAGGGATTCTGTTAGCTGGCCGAAGTTGGGGAAATGGAAGCGAACGGATGCTAAAATGCCTTCGAGAAGCACTCTGGGGTCTTGGTCTGAGGTATCCAGGGAGTACCAGCATATCGGTGTGTCAAGGTCATTGGCAAAATCTACCAACAGGGTTGTCTTGCCGTAGCCGCCTGGCGCGGATACAACCTGAACGCGCAGATGGACATGGTCGTGCAGTAGATCAATCAACCTTTGACGACGAATGACATCGTCCGCTCTTCGGGGAACCAAGAGTTTGGTCGTGAATTGAACATTTACAACGACCATCAATACCGCCCCAAGTTTATTCGGTGTTCGCCTAGGTATTGCGAAAGAGAACTGGGGAGAACGCGCATTTTATAGCTCTGTGTAGTATTATAATTCCTCGAATAAGGCAAAGCAAGTGGAGAACCATACAAGGCCACTTCTTGTTAAATAGTTGACACGGGCAGTATAATATTAGTATATGTCTATCATCATATAACGACGAGGAGGTTAGGACATAAAACAACGAAAATTGTTCAAGGCTTACTGGTTGTTTGTGGTGGCATTAGTCATTACCGCTATGATACTGCCGGCATGTGGTGGTGGGGGGGAGACAACAACACCACCGACAACAACACCACCACCGGAAATCAAAAACCCCGATATCTTCATCTATGCTACCATCGGGGGACCTGACTCCTTAGATCCCGCCTATAGCTACGACAACGCTAGCGGTGAGGTGGAACAGGTCATCTATGAGACTCTCATTTTCTTTGATGGTGAGAGCACCACCGAGTTCGTGTCTATACTGGCTACGGAGTGGAACATCTCCGCAGATGGCAAAACATACCGCTTCAAGATTCGCGAGGGGGTCAAATTCCACAATGGCAACGATTTGACACCAGAGGATGTGGAGTATTCCTTTGAGAGAGGCATGGTTCAGGACTACGGTGCCGGACCGCAGTGGATGATTTTCGAGCCGCTTTTCGGCGTAGAATCCGGTATCGTTAGTTCACGTGACGTAGAGCCGCTGGTACCATTGGCAGACATCGAAAATAAGGTGGAGGTAGACGGTCAGTGGGTGCAGTTCAATCTAGCCGCTCCCTATGAACCGTTCCTACAGATTCTGGCTGGTCCCTGGGGCTCCATTATTGACAAGGAATGGGCTATTGCCAACGGTGACTGGGATGGCACACAGGCATCTTATGAAGCACTAAACGACCCAGACGCTGGTGGTTCACCCCTACAATCAATAGCCAACGGCACCGGGCCCTTTATACTGGAGAGATGGGAGCCCGGTATAGAAATCTCCCTGTTGAGGAACGACAACTACTGGCAGGCACCGGCCAACTTTGAGAGACTCATCATCAAGGTTGTTGATGAGTGGACAACCAGAAAGCTGATGCTGGAAGCCGGCGATGCCGATTCTGTCTATGTCCCCAGGGCTTTCATCAGTGAGCTTGAGGGCGTAGAAGGGCTAACAGTCTATCAAGACCTGCCTACATTGCAGGTAGACTCCTTCTTCTTCCAGTTCGCCATCAGCGAAGAGAGCACCTTTGTTGGCAGCGGCCAACTGGACGGCAATGGCATCCCACTGGACTTCTTCACCGACCTGGATGTGAGACTAGGATTTGCCTACGCCTTTGATTGGGAAATCTATCTCGAAGATGCGCTGATGGGTGAAGCAGTGCAGGCCAATTCGCCGGTGATTGAGGGGCTTTCCTACTACAACGCCGACAATCCAATGTATTCCTTAGACCTGGACAAGGCAGAAGATCACCTGAGGGCCGCCTGGGACGGAGCCGTCTGGGAGAATGGATTTACCTTGACATTAGCCTACAATGCCGGTAACGAAGTGAGAAAGATTGCCGTTGAAATCCTGCAGGCCAACCTGTCCGCTATTAATGAAAAGTTTATAGTGAGAATACAGGCTATGCAGTGGCCCACGTTCCTGAGGGGTATGTACACTCAGCTGCTGCCCATGTTCCAAATTGGCTGGCTGGCGGACTACCCTGATGCCCATAACTTTATCTTCCCCTTTATGCACAGCTCCGGCACCTTCTCCGGCTGGCAGAACTACAGTAACCCTGAAGTAGACGCCCTTATTGAACAGGGAATTGCTGCTGTAGACCCGGCAGAGAGGCAGGCCATCTACAACGAGTTGGCGCAGTGGTACTATGATGATGTACCCGGCATTCTGCTGGCTCAAGCGACGGGTAGACGCTACTTCCGCGACTGGGTTCAGGGATTCTATTTTAATCCCATCCTCCCAAGCCAGCTAGGAAATATATACGAGCTAAGCAAAGAGTACGATTAGAGTAACTTAAGACGGTATTGAAAATAGAGTGGTTGGAGTAATGTGGCATCGGAAGCAAGGAAGAGCCCCCTTGCTCTGTTAGGAGGGCTTTTTCTTGCTTTGACGGCGCAGGAGGTTTGCCCTTGGAATTTCGGGCTTACATCATCCGCAGACTATTACTCCTTATTCCAGTACTGTTTGGTGTAAGCCTGCTTATATTCGGCATACTGCAGTTATTTTCCCCCGTAGAGAGGGCTTTCCTTTATGTTACAGACCCCAAGCAGTTTGGTAACATAGCTGCCATTATTGAGAAATATGGTCTTGACCAGCCAGTGTGGGTACAGTATGGCACCTGGATTAACCAGGTATTTCATGGTAATCTGGGCTGGTCCAAAGTTGTCTCCCAGCCGGTTACTGACGCTATAATAAATTTTCTCCCAGCTACGCTGGAATTAGCTTTATTTGCCACACCTCTTATCATCTTCGGTGGCATCTTCCTAGGCAGCAAGGCGGCTGCCCATAAAGACAAGACTATTGACCATGCTACCCGGTTTGGCGCTATCCTAGGGTGGTCACTGCCCACTTTCTGGCTGGGACTTATGCTGCTAATGGTCTTCTACGGTTTTTTCTCTGGGTTGCTACCGCCGGAGCGGCTCAGCATTGGGGCAAGCATCGTAGTGCATTCTGACGCCTTTACCCGGTACACCGGTCTCAATACAATTGACGCTATTCTAAATGGTAATGCCCAAGTTTTAGGTGATAGCCTAAGACACCTGGTTCTGCCAGTGATAACACTTACTGTGGTTAATCTGGCTTTAATCATGCGCTTAATGCGTTCCAGCATGCTCGAGTCGTTAGGTAAGGGCTATATTCTTACTGCTCGGGCTAAAGGCCTCGATGAAAACACGGTGGTCAATAAGCATGCCAGGAGAAATGCCCTGATTCCAGTGCTCACAGTCTCCGGTTTTATTTTTGCCGCCATTGTCAACGGTGTGGTCATTACTGAGACCATTTTTAACTATAAGGGACTTGGCTGGTGGGCCTGGCAATCAGCAGTTAACTTGGACATACCTTCTGTGCTGGGCTTTGCCCTCTTTAACGCAGTTCTTTTCGTCTTCACCAACTTGGCTGTTGACCTATACTATTCCCGAATAGACCCCAGGGTAAGATTGGGGGGGCGAATGCAATGACGGAACTGAGATTTTGGCTGCACCAGTTGCGTAAAAACCCTCTATCTGTTATTGGCGTAACTCTTATTCTTATTTTTGCTATTATTGCTATCTTTGCGCCTATCTTGGCGCCACCTCCAGAGGGTCATATCGATCCCTATCAGATACCCAGGGACGGCTATTCTCCTGTTCCTCAACCTCCCAGTGAGGAACACATACTCGGTACTACCCAGGGTCAGTACGATATCTACTATGGGGTTATCTGGGGCACCCGCTCGGCCTTTCAAGTAGGCTTGATTGTTATGGGGGCGATTCTGGTCATAGGTATCTTTTTGGGCAGTATCGCCGGCTACTTTGGCGGCATAGTTGACGAGATTATTATGCGGGTAACCGATGTATTTCTGGCTTTCCCTGCCCTGATACTGGCCATGGCTATTGTCGTCGCTCTTGGGCCCAGCTTGAATACGGTGATTATCGCGCTCATTATAGTCTCATGGCCTGTATATGCCAGGCTCATCAGAGGGGATATTCTCGCCACCAGAGAGGAGGACTATGTAGAGGCAGCCAGAGGGCTAGGCGCCTCAAACTTCAGAATAATTACTAGACATGTACTGCCCAATTCTATCTACTCAGCGCTGGTTATGGCTTCCCTGGATATCGGCGCTATTGTTCTAGCAGCAGCAGCATTGAGCTTCCTGGGCTTGGGGGCACCAGAGGGCTATGCTGACTGGGGACAGCTGATACAGTTCTCCAGAAACTGGATTGTAGGCATCCCTGGTAATCCTTTGGCATATTGGTATACTGTTATCATTCCTGGCCTATTTATCCTCTTCTTTGTCCTCGGTTGGAATCTACTTGGTGATGCCTTCCGGGATATCCTTGACCCTAGGTTAGCTAAGAGGTAGTCATGAATGAATTGCTGAAAATTAGAGGCTTGACAGTAAGGTTTTATACCTACGATGGTGTTGTCCGAGCACTGGAAGATGTCAATCTTGATATCAACCAGCAGGAAACCTTCGGCCTTGTTGGGGAGACGGGCTGTGGCAAGACGCTAACCGCGCTGGCTATTCTGCGATTAGTGCCACCACCCGGCAAAATAGAGTGCGGCAGCATTCACTTTTATCCGGATAGTAAAAATGGGCCGGTAGACCTTCTGTCCCTAAGTGAGAAGGAAATCAGGGCAATACGGGGCAGCCAAATATCTACGGTGTTTCAGGAACCGAGTGCGGCACTGAACCCTGTCTATACCATAGGTGACCAGATTGCGGAAGCCATACTCCTTCATCAGCGGCAGGAACTAAACCACAAGGCGCTGGAAGCAGCAAGAATGTCACTAATGAAAACAGGCTTGGTTGCTAAGTTAGTTAAACCTGTACGATTAGCTGAGAAGAACCTATATCAAAGACTGGTCCATAATGAGCACTCAGTATGGTCAAGAATTGTTGGCCGTATTCCAGTGTTAAGAAGATTACTGTGGCGAATAAGGGATGAGGCTGGAAAGATAGCTATTCAGATGTTAAAAGAGGTGGAAATACCAGACCCAGAGAGAGTGGCTCGGTATTATCCCCATCAGTTGAGCGGTGGTATGAAACAACGTTCCGTGATAGCGATGGCTCTGGTATGCAGTACCAGATTTCTAATCGCTGATGAACCGACGACGGCTCTTGATGTAACTATCCAGGCCCAGATTCTGGAACTCATCCGACGATTGAAAACTGAATTTGAATCATCAGTTCTCTATATCACCCATGATCTAGCCGTAGCTGCTGAAATCTGTGATAGAGTTGGTGTAATGTACGCTGGTAGTATCTGTGAAATAGCTAGAGTGGATGACCTATACGCCAATCCGTTACATCCCTATACTAAGGCTCTGATGGCTGCCGTTCCCAAACCAGGCGAAGAACCACGCGCTATAGGCGGAGTGGTGCCCGACCCAATCAAACTACCGCCAGGGTGTCGCTTTCACCCCCGGTGTGACATCGCTACCGAGATATGTAGGGAGCAATCTCCAACAATGCGTGAAGTGACCCCGGGGCACTTTGTCGCCTGCCATATTTGCCAAGGAGGAGAGAGTGGAAGCTCTCATTGAGACTAGAAATCTGAGAACATACTTCCCTATTCTTAAAGGTCTTCTCAAAAGGCCAGTAGGTGCCGTTAAGGCAGTTGATGGTATAAACATAGTCATTGGACGAGGCCAGTGGATGGGTTTGGTAGGAGAGTCAGGGTGTGGCAAGACAACCCTGGGCAAGACCATAGTTCGCTTGCTTCAGTCAACATCTGGACATATATACTTTGATGTACCTAGTGACATTAAGGATGAAATAGACTTGCTGGAGGAGTCGACAACCAATTCCGGAAAGCTACAAGCACTGAGGCGTGAATATGACCTGGCGGCTTACTCCAGTCGTAAAGTCAAGGCTATTAGAAAAAGAATGCAACTTGTGCATCAAGACCCTTATACCTCACTAAATCCTAGGATGAAGGTCGAAACTATTGTAGCTGAACCTCTGGTGGTGCATAAGCTTATGCGGGGGAAGCAGGCTAGGGATAGGGTGGTTGAGATTTTACGGATGGTTGGGCTTACTGACCAGCATTTACATCGCTATCCACACCAGTTCAGTGGTGGGCAGAGGCAACGAGTAGCAATCGCCCGAGCTCTGATAACAAACCCAGATTTTATCGTTTTTGACGAACCAACGTCGGCACTGGATGTATCTGTGCAGGCACAAATACTCAATCTACTAAAACAGTTGAGGAGTGAGCAAGGTCTGACCTACCTATATATCACTCATGACCTCGCCGTTGCCGAGAGTGTCTGCGATAGTATTGCGGTCATGTATCTGGGAAAGATAGTAGAGGTGGGCAACCCTAGCGAGATATTTCGTGCTCCAAAGCATCCATATTCCCAGGCTTTGGTCCTGTCAACTCCTATAGCTGACCCCAACAGAAAGCGAGGCAGGCTAATCCTGCCTGGTGAAGTGCCCAGCCCAGCCCATCCACCACCAGGCTGTAGATTTCATCCAAGGTGTGCCCGTGCTACTGAGAAATGTCAGCGCCTAGAACCGGCACTTGAGTCATCAGGGGACACACGCTGGGTTGCCTGTTGGCATCCCCTGGACTAGGAAATTCTGTGCTCCCACTTTTACTGAGCGTTGTTCTCCTGTCCTGCTTGAGCAATAACTCCTGACCCTAAAAAATAGAATACAAGCCAGAACGTATAATGAGCTAATGAAACAAGCTTCTGTTTTGTATCTTCTCTTCAAAGGTGGATTCTTGGATTGGGCCATTCCTACTCACCAGTAAAGCCGATTTGGAATCGCGAGTATTCATTTGTCTGTATACTCTGTTTAATTATACCATGTGGGTAGGCAGTTCAACGTGCCGATAGGTCGCCTAGTATTGCTTTGCACCGTTGAACATTACGCTAGAAAACAACGCTACTTTGGCCTCGCAGCGATAGTTTGAACAAATCGCTAAATCGTGCAATTGAAAAATTGTTGCGGGAAGAGTCGAAGGATACTATCGGCTCTTCTTTGACACTCGCCATGAGCTAACCATCAGTATGCAAGCGACGAGGTATGGCAGGCCGATTAGCGCCCACGTAAAGACGTGACTGTGGCCAGCATAGCAGCTTATGTGTATGCCTAGACCAACCGAAGTAAGAAATAGCAGTATCCCAGAGATCGCGTCTTTCCACCAAGAAAGAATGCCCCCAGCTACTGCAATCACTCCCAGAAAAACCAACGTGCCGCTTTCTATAGTAATTGGAGCTGCCCCTTCAGTTATGGCCGAACCAATCAACATAGCCACAAACCAAATGGCTGCAATAGAGGCTATGACCCGTCCTGCCCATCTCAGAAAGTTGGTAAGATTAGAGTGATGACCATCCAAATCGGCTTCCTCCCGGTATGAATTGAAATCCCGGTTGATAAACATTGTTAAGATAAACTGTTGGTCACCCGTTGTCAACTGGTTGGCTCGCCAGAGGAGTCCCCTTGCCTTGTTCGGACTTAAAAGATGTTGCACACAATCTGAGTTTTAGTTGATTCTGGGAAAAAGGAGGATTTGCAATACTTTACTTTCTCTTCTTGACGTAATGGTGCTCTAATGAGTAGTATTGATTACGATTTATGAAAGAGAATAGTGAATCCAGTATATGTGGATAGGGAGTTGTATGACTGCTGCAGTATGAGTGTTGGTCGGATTATCGTAAAATGAGTGAGCAGTATTTTAGCGATCGTGAACTTGGCCCCCGTCCTCAAACAGAAGAGGAGATTACGGAAAGAGCTTGGGGTGGTCTCTTCGTAATCTTGTCACAGCTTATCGATACTGGAGCATTTGGTATAGATTTCCCAGAAGAATGCCCAGACGGATATGGGGTTATCGGCACTGATCAGAGCAATTTTAGACTTGCACTATCTGCCGAGGTGCATGATTTACCATGGCCACTTAACGCAGGAGATGTCCCGCCAGCACTAGCATTAATGGATTTAATCGAATTCTGTCATCGACATATTGCAAAACCTAACCGTATCTATTACCATAGCTTCTATAGTCATTATCATCTAGACTATAATAGAGAAGAAGGGCAGTCAGAATTCAGAGATAATATCAATAGGGTATTCGCACGAAATGGTCTGGCCTACGAATTACAGGAAGATGGAAGTGTGCGGCGGCTGGCTCCTCCTGTCCTAAGAGAAGAACTCGCGGTAAGCCAGTTCAATACTGGTGACAATGAATTGGACAACATGCTCGAATCGGCCCGTTCCAAATACTTGAATCCAGATCCCCAGATTCGCGAAGAGTCACTTGAAAAGTTGTGGGATGCCTGGGAGCGAGTCAAAACTATCGAGCCTGGTGTCGATAAAAAAGCCTCGGTTGAAAGCCTACTGAGCAAAGCAGCTTCAGAGCCGACGTTCCGAGAAGCTCTTCGAAACGAAGCTCTTGAGCTTACACGAATTGGCAATACATTTCGGATCCGTCATAGTGAGACATCACAGATTCCGTTAGATAGACGCGAATACGTTGACTATTTGTTTCATCGGTTGTTTTCGTTGATTAATCTGGTTCTGAAGTCACGCTAGACTAATCAGATTGCGGACAGGCCACAACCCTTCCATTACCCATTGACCAACCGGGAAAACATGTGGGGAACAGTAAGAGACTCTCCTGAGATCTATATAATTGTGTAGACCGTCAGCGATAATGGGACACAAAATCGTAGCTAGGTGAGTGGTTACAACTAAGATCTAAGTTCATATTGAAAACTGCCTACAGCCTATGGTGGAAGTTGAGCCTATGCTCGCCTCCCACATTTCTATTTAGACAGAAATAGCTGCACGCATGTCCGTGCGGAATGCAATTGCAAAATTGGAATTGGGGGTAAGGTTGGTTAAGGTGAGGAATGCCTTCAGTGTTCTTAAACCTGAGTTTGTAGAAACCTAGTGTCTTCACACCTGGGACAAAATAAAAAAGACCAGAGGTTAATCTGGTCTTTTTATATTCAACTCTGTTAATTTACTCTCTTATTCCTGAACCTTTTCTCTCCTCTCCGCTCTAAGCGACAACTAGACTTAGCACCGCTTTTTCGGTGTGCATTCTATTCTCGGCTTCATCCCATACTGCCGAGCGAGGGCCATCAATAACCTCGTCAGTCACCTCTTCGCCATGGAATGCTGGGCCATTGTGCATGAAGATGACATCATTCTTAGCCTTTGCCAGAACGGACTCGTTGATTTGGTAGGGAGCCCAGTCTTTCAATCTTTGCTCTATATCCGTTTTCCCCATGCTGTGCCAGGTATTGGCATAAACTACGTCGGCGTCGGTAACGGCTTCGTCTAAATCGTGCGTTAGCACCAGCTTGGTTCCGGTTTCCTTAGCCTTTGCCCGGGCAAATTTCAAAATCCGTTCATCTGGCTCATATCCCTTTGGCCCAGCGACATAAACATCCAGCCCCAGCATTGGTCCAGCAACCATCAGGCTCTGACACACATTCCATATATCTCCGGCATAGGCTAGCTTAAGTCCTCTAAAGGCACCCTTCTTTTCTCGAATCGTCAGCATGTCAGCTAATGCCTGGCAAGGATGTGTCAGACTGGTACAAGCATTTATCACTGGGTTTTCCATATAGTAAGCAAACTCCTCTACTGTCTCCTGACTGGATGTTCTGATGAACAGGGCATCACAATAACGGTCAATTACTCTGGCAGTATCTTTAATTGGCTCTCCTCTAGCAAGTTGAAGTTCGTCAGGCCTCATGTAAAAGCTCTGCGCTCCAAGTTGTGCCATCCCAGCCTGGAAGGAGAGTCTGGTCCGCGTTGATTGCTTGTCGAAGATTAGGGCTACTGTTTTACCTTTGAGGTATTCATGGGGTTCCCCCATTCTCCGCTTCCGCTTTAACTCAGCCGCGGTATCCAAGAAATATTCCACTTCCTCTTTACTAAAGTCCATTAGAGTTAGAAGATCTCTGCCTACCATTCGTGATTTCATAGTTGACACCTCCTTTTTATTAAAATGAATAATTAAATGGTTTCTGATAATCACACTTGGTCCCGTTCCAGTGGGAAGGAAGAACACCTGGGGCCGCCGCCACCTCGAGTAAAGATACTTATGTCTGGCTTGAGCACTTCAAAACCTAGCACTTCCAATTTCCTGTTGGTATTTACATTTTCCTTAAAGGACATTACTGTTTTGTCATCTATGGCAACGACATTGCATTTGAAATCCGCAACTTCGTCTTCGGGGACCTCGACGATTTCAATTTTTTTGTCCTTTAACATTTTGAGGAAAGAATCGGGAAGTGCTGGGGGATGAGCCAGGCATACCTGGTCAGCAAGTCTGACAAATACCTCGTCTAAATGAATGAATTTGGCTGGAATCTCAACAGTGATTAAATTTAAACCGAGCCCCTCCTGCAGCATTTTTCTGGCTTCGTCAATTCCTTCTATGTTTGATCTGTCCGCCAATCCACAGGCTATAGTTTCATTATCCATATAATGAACGTCCCCGCCTTCAAAGAAGCCCTTTGTCACTTTACCAAAAATAGGGATCCCTTGGCCAGCAAAGAACTTTTCATAAACACTTGTTTCCTCCTGCCTTACAGGCCACTTAAATCTCCCCAGCAACACACCCTTTGGAGTCATCTTGCCGAGGTCTCTGGCATATTGCTGATAATGAAGGCCTTTGACCGGCTCAGCATACACTACCTCGACCCCGGCCGCTCTAAAGGCATCAGAAAACTCTTGATGCTGTTTTTGAGCCTCTTCAATGGTAAAAGTTTGTCCCGAGCCTATAGTTCTTTTGGCAGTTTCATTAGTCGGCTGCCACTCATAGTAATCGGGTTTACACAGTAGCACCTTCTTTAACTTTCCATATTCACTATTAATACTCATTGCTTTCCCACCTTAGTTTTTTAGAAGTTTCTTTATCATGGCGTTATATACTCATATGGCCTTCACCTCCTATGGCACCTTTATGGCCTGCGGTAGCTTATCAAAGAGCCAACATTTTTCCCAGGATTCCGGCCGATTCCTGGCGGGAATTCTTTGATGCCCCATAAGCTACTACCTTTCCTAAAGGCTCTCAAACCAATGGCGTTTACCTTTGAAAGTCAAAATATCCGTTAACTCAGCTATGCCTCTAACTAATTCAAGATTTAGACGTAGGTCTAGTGATTTACTTATGTCCTCTTTATACAGCTAGGGAGCTCCTCATGAAATATCTGCTCAATAAACTTAGCTATTCTTTCTGTAAAAATGCTGCTTATTATTTCCAGCGTTTACAATTCACTAAAGTACTTTTTGGACATTCTTTACTTCCAGATTTCTACCTTTAACGGTTTACTGGAATCAAGAATCATTTGGGCGGGACATGCCGAAATAGCAACCAAGCAATCCATCTCAGCAAGCAGGTCTATGTAGTCACCTTTCTTGGCGACCGGAGTTTTAAGAATATAACTCTCCAGGTTTTCGCCGTATTCTACATTCATAAAAGCATTGAATACATCAGGCACGTCCTCTGAGGCAAAGCCATATGGTTTTAGCGCTTCGGCAAGGTTATTATGGCAGTTCTGGTGGCCTGGCATCCCCCGAAATTCCCATGTCCTTGCGTTACACCTCATCCCGTTAATAATCCAATGGACACCCACTTTATCCTCGATTACCGTGAACATGACATTTGCTCTTGGTGGCCTAGAATAGAGCTTTGTTATCTTTTTAAGATTACCAATACCTTCCATGGCATTCAGCACAAAGCTAAGGCCAGGGTCATAGGTCTCCTTATAGTGATTTGCATTGAAGATAGCCACGTCAGCCATTTGTGGGCCTTCTACTTCTATTAGGCGGAGGACTTGCCCCTTTTTCACGGTGAAAGCTCTAGCCTGCTCCTCGGGAATTGTAAATTCCTGAATGAGTGTTCTGACCATATTAGTTCCCTCCTTCCCAGTATTACATCCCAGTATTAGGATATACAGTCACGTTGGTATACTTCTGCGGCGTGTTTGAAGGAGCCACGGTTTTAATTGACTCTCCAGCATAGCTGCAGTACCAGCGTATTATTTTTTCGATGGAAAAGCGGCTGCTAGGAAGTGGAGGAGCAAATCAACAGCTAGATTGGAAGTCACCTCACTGCAGTCAAAAACTGGGCTGACTTCGACCAAATCGATGCCGACCACTTTTCCTCTTTTCGCCACTCCAACAAGAGCGTCCCGTACCTCCAAGTAAGTCAAACCACCAGGCTGCGGGATACTTGTGCCCGGTGCCTCCGACGGATCCAAAACGTCAATGTCTAGGGTTACATAAATATTCTTGGCCTGAGGAATGCTCTCGACTACTGCCCTAACTCCCATCTGTCTAAATCTGTCAGCAGTGATGATCTTCTCACCATATCTTAAAGCAGCATCATAGGCTTCCTTAGAACTGGGTGGTAGAGGACATCTGGAGCCAATCTGTGTTATGTTGCAAACGAAAGGGAGCTCGGAGCTGCGTCTAAGGGGAGTGGCATTGAAGATCTTCGCCCCACCCTTATACCTCTCATTAACAAAGTCTAGGTGGGCATCGAAATGCACGATATCAAGGGGGTCATACCTATCAAAAGCCCTCACCACCAGAAAGGTGACCGTATGGTCTCCCCCAACCACCAGCGGCACGGCACCGCGATCCAGAATCCTCCTGACCGTTTTCGTTATCCGGTCAAAGTTCCTCTCATCTTCCGAGGGTCTGATGACTACGTCTCCACAATCGGCCATGGTAATACCCTTGAGCTCTTCCTTGCCAGTATCGGCGTTGAACCAGCCACAAGCCTCGCCTGCAATGGGGTCTAGGTAAGTGTAAAGGCTTCTCGTCTCCCGGATGGCTTTGGGGGCAAACCTGGTACCGGCGCGACACTTAAGTTCCGACCCATAGTCAAAGGGAACTCCGAGGAAGGCAATATCTGCCGAGAGTTCATCAATATTGTTACAGGTTGGCATCCCCCAAAGCGTCACCAGCGCAGGTGCAACATCCTTTACCTTGCTTCTCACAGCTACCTCTTCATCAAAGATTTTCCCCAATCAATGCTTACCTCACCAAAGGTCTAACATAGTCATGCAAGTAAACTTAAACATTAGAGCTTACTCTGAACCTCTGGGCGGTAGCTATTAAACTCTTGTCTCTCGCCTGAGACCGTACGACTCCCCGCAAATACGGTAGAGAGAATGTCTAAACTCCCTCTTATGGTAACTTCCTTACAATCACACCTCATCCCGTTCCAGAGGGAAGGAAGAACATCTGGGGCCACCGCCACCTCGGGTAAAGATACTCATCTCTGGCTTGAGTACTTTAAAACCTAGCACTTCCAATTTCCGGTTTGTATTTACATTTTCCTTAAATGAGACGACCGTTTTATCATCTATGGCAACGACATTACATTTTAAATCCATAGCTTCTTCTTTGGGAACCTCGACTATTTCAATTTTCTTGTTCTTTAAAAGTTTCAGGAAAGAATCAGGAAGTGCTTCAACGCAAGCCAGGCATAGACGCTCGGCAACCCTTACGAAGACTAAATCTAAATGACAGACATCTTCCGGCAGCGGAACACCGATTATGTTTATATTAAGTCCCTTCAACAGTTTCCCAGCGTCTTCAATTCCATCTTTATCAGACCTAGTACCCAAGCCACAGGCGATGGTTTCGTTATCTATATAATGAACATCTCCGCCTTCAAAGACACCCTTTGATACTTTGCCCAAAATAGGGATCCCTTGCTTAGTGAAGGATTCTTCATAAAGACCTATCTCACCCTGTCTGTCTGGCCACCTGAATTTACCGAGTAGTACCCCTTTCCTGGTGTTCTTGCCAGGGTCTCTAGTATACACCTGGTAAACAAGGCCTTCTCTAGGTTCAACATACATTATCTCGACCCCTGCCGCTCTAAAGGCATCAGAATACTCTTGATGCTGTTTTAAGGCATCTTCAACTGTAAAAGTCTGGCCTAATCTTAGATATTTTAGTGCTGTTTCATTAACTGGCAACCACTTGAAATAATTGGGGTTACATAATAGCACTTTCCTTAACCTTCCATATTCACTATTAACACTCATTGCTTTACCTCCTTGGTCAATAATCACTTAAAACCACGAAATAGTTATATTTCCGGCACTCATACCTCATCCCGCTCCAGGGGGAAGCAAGAGCAGCGAGGACCACCTCCACCTCGGGTAAGAATACTTAAGTCTGGCTTGAGCACTTCAAAACCTAATGATTCCAGTTTGCTGTTCACCCGTTCATTTTCCTTAAAGGACAAGAATGTTTTTTCATCTATCGCCACGCCATTGCATTTTAGCTCCAGGCATTCTTCTGCGCTCACCTCAATTATTTCAACCTTCTTACCCTTCAAGATTTTAAGGAAAAAGTCGGGAAGTGCTGGCTTATGAGCTAGGCATAAGCGTTCGGCAACCCTGACAAACACACAATCTAAATGATAGAACGGGTCTGGAATCTCAACCGCAATCAAATTTATACCCTGTTCTTCCTTTAACAATTGCTGAGCTTCCTCAAATCCTTCCGTATCAGACCGGGGGCCTACTCCTACTGCCAGGGTCTCATTATCAATATAGTGAGCATCTCCCCCTTCGAAGGCGCCTTTTGATATTCTTCCGAAAATAGGGATACCTTGGCTGGTAAAATACTCTTCATAAAGCCTTGTTTCGCCCTGCCTTTCAGGTAACTTGAATTTTCCAAGTAACACACCCTTCGCGGTGTTTTTACCGATATCTCTGGTATACACCTGATAGGTAAGGTCTTTACCCTGCTTGATATACAGCACCCCCACCCCTGCCGTTCTAAACGCGCCAGAAAGCTCTTGATGCTGTTTCTGAACATCTTCTATGGTAAAAGTTTGTCCTTCAGCTAGAGCTTTCTTGGCCACTGGATTGACGGGCAGCCACCTGAAATAATCAGGCCTACATAATAGCACTTTTCTTAACCTTCCATATTCACTATTGACTCCCATTGATTTGCCTCCTTTAATTTATTTAATACCGAATATCAGATTAGGCAGAAACAAAACTATCTGAGGGAATATCATGATCATGGCTAAACCAAGTGCTTGAAGTGCCACGAAGGGAATCACGGAACGATAAATGTCCCCCATGGTTATCTCTGGAGGAGCAACACCCCTCATATAAAATAGGTTAAAGCCATAGGGAGGTGTTAGATAAGCCATCTGCATATTTACAATATAGAGAATGGCGAACCAAAGAGGGTCAAAACCCAGGCCAACGATTACAGGGATATAAATAGGCATAGCGATAAAGAGAATGGCGATATCATCAAGAAACATCCCCATGATGAAGAAACTGAGCTGCATCATGATGAGGATACCCCAAGGACCTATCCCTAGCCCGGCCATTGTCTCCCTTACCATCTGTGGAGCTCCCAAACCAGTATAAACTTTACCTAAAGCTATCGCAGCAATAGTAATCCAAAAAATCATGCCAGAGAGCCTTAAGGTAGCGAGGCCAGCCCTTTTCACAAGACCCCAGTTGAGTTTCCGATGGACGGCAGCACATATTAGTGCCCCCAGAGCTCCCACACCTGAAGCCTCTGTCGGTGAGGTGACTCCCAAGAATATGAATCCCAGCACCGTCACGACAAGGATAACCGGCAAAACTATCCCTCTCAAGGCTATAATTTTCTCCTTCCAGGTAGTCCTCTCTTCCGGCGGGAGAGGTGGTCCCATCTCTGGCTGGAAATAACAGCGTACACCTATATAGGTAATATACATGGTGGCCAGCATCAAACCTGGAAGCATACCCCCGGCGAAGAGTTTTCCTACTGATACCCCTGATAGGAAGGCATACATAATCATCATCACGCTCGGCGGGA
>CAZQZA010000010.1:0-20094 GCA_964597725.1 uncultured Dehalococcoidales bacterium
TATCTATAACGTTGGTCACCGCCATCCCAAGGTTATGGAAGCGGTTATGAATCAACTGAAGCGCCAAGCCCTGGGCAGCCAGGAACTTCTGAACCCGCTAATGGCTATGTTGGCTAAGCTAGTAGCGATGATTACCCCCGGGGATTTACAATACAGCTTTTTCACTAACAGTGGTACAGAATCTGTTGAAGGAGCATTGAAGCTGGCTCGCTTGCACACCGGGCGTTCTGGTTTTATTGCCGCCATCGGGGCATTCCATGGAAAATCTATGGGTTCCCTTAGCGCCACTTCTAAGATTGTTTTCCGCAAGCCCTTCCTCCCCTTAATCCCTGGCTTCAGGCATGTTCCTTACGGTGATGCTGACGCCTTGGAAAAAGAAGTAGCTAGTGCTGAGTATATTGGTGAGAATATCGCGGCGGTGATTTTAGAACCAATCCAAGGTGAAGGAGGAGTAATTGTTCCACCTGACGATTATTTCCCTCAGGTTCGTGAAATCTGTGACCGCTATGGGGTTCTTCTTATTGCCGATGAAATACAAACCGGCATGGGCCGGACCGGCAAGCTGTTCAGCATTGAGCATTATGGTGTTGTCCCCGACATAATGGCCCTGGGTAAAGCGTTCGGAGGTGCCGTAATGCCCATTGGTGCTTTTATCTCCACCAAGGAGATTTGGGAGAAGATGACACCCAACCCATTCCTGCATACCACGACCTTTGGTGGCAACCCGATTGCTTGTGCTGCAGCCATTGCTGCTATTAATGTTACTCTAGAAGAGCGGTTACCCGAGCAAGCTGCCGAAAAGGGTAACTACTTTATTCCTAAGCTGATTGACCTGATGAGTAACTACAAAAATATTTGTGCTGAGGGTCGCGGGCGTGGTTTGTTAATCGGGATGGAGTTCACCTCCAATGAAGCCGGTTATGAGGTGGCTAAAGGTCTCTTTGAACGTGGTATTCTGGTAGCCGGGACCTTGATAAGCGCCAAGACGATCCGTATCGAGCCGCCACTGACAATCACTAAGGCTGAACTTGACAAGGTCTTGGAGACTCTCGACAAGGTTTTTGACAAGGTGTCAAAAGAATTCAGTTAAGGTCGTGTTTGAAAAGGGGTAATTCATAGTTTCTTCAACAATGTCAAACAGCGAAGGGGGAGGGAAATATGAAACTAATATTGGACTCAGAAAAGTGCACCGGATGCAAGTTATGTGAGTTAGCTTGTTCAGCTAAACATCAGGGAGTTTTTAATCCCAAGAAGGCACATCTAAAGATAATCGATTATTACACAGAGACGACTAGAGAAACCGAGCTAAAATCTTGCACCTTGTGTATGAAGTGTGTAGAGGCCTGTCCTGTGGAAGCCATAACTTTTAACGGTAAATGGCTTGTTATTGATGGTGAGCTCTGCACTGGCTGTGGGGATTGTGTTGATGTTTGCCCTGAAGGAGTGGTCTTCTTAAATAGCGAGGACACGGCGGCAATTCCTAACTTTTGCGAAGGCAACCCTTACTGCATTGAGTGGTGTCCGCAAAAATGCTTAACACTGGAGGTGGAGTGATGAAAAGTTATGCCGGGAAAATACTAAGAGTCGACCTCTCTCGAGGAGAAGTAACGGAGGAAGAAACTAGGGAAGACTGGCTTAGTAAGTACTATGGGCAAAAGGGTCTTGGAATGCGATACTTACTTGAAGATATCGACCCAAGTATTGCCCCCTTATCCCCTGAGAATGAGATTGTAATCACACCGGGTATTTTTGGTGGAACCATGGTCCCCAATTGCGGAAAGCTAGCTATTACCTCCAAGTCTCCGGCAACAGGGACAATTTCTGATGGTTCTATCGGGGGGACTATAGGGGCAGAGATAAAATACGCTGGTTATGATGCCATTATGGTTAAGGGGAAAGCTAATCATTTAGTGTATCTCCATATTACCCCGGACAAAACCGAGATAAAGGATGCTGAGTTTCTTCGAGGAAAAGGGACACGCCAGACTGAGCTTCTATTGAAGAAAGAATTGCAGGATGAAGAGGTAAAGGTTTTAGATATCGGCCCTGCTGGAGAAAATCTAGTTAAGTTTGCCTGCATAACATCTGAGTTTTACCGGCAGCAGGGAAGAGGCGGCATCGGAGCTGTTATGGGCAGCAAAAACCTCAAGGCGATAGCAGTAAAGGGTTGGAAGGATATAGCTGTTCCTGACATGCCCTCTTTTCTCAGCAGCCTTCGTGAGATTATTAAAGAATCTGTTCTCATTCCTGATAATGAGTTTCTTCTTTCAGATGGAACCTGGCCGTTTGGTGATTGGATGCAGGAAGCGGGAATGATACCTACGCGGAATTTTCAGACCGGGATTTCTCCCACTTATGAAAAGTGGCATTCTGAGTTGAGAGATAAGTTCAAAAAAAGCAACAAAGCCTGTGTTGCCTGCCCCCTTGCCTGTGGCAATTACATTGAGATAGATGGTATAGCTTTCGAAGGTCCTGAGTATGAATCGTTCAATATGACAGGAGGTAACTGCCAAATCCCGGATTTAAAGGCAATTGTTCAGCTTAACAAAGCTCTCGATGATTTAGGTTTGGATAGCATTTCTACGGGGAATGTAATTGCTTTTGTAATGGAAATGACAGAGAGGGGTATTCATGATTTTGGCATCTCTTTTGGGGATACAGAAGACTATATGAAGCTTCCAGAGAAAATCGCTTACCGGCAGGGGATTGGTAATGACCTTGCCGAAGGAGTAAGGTTCCTGTCAGAAAAATATGGCGGCAAGGATTTCGCTATGCACGTAAAGGGGTTAGAAATCCCATCCTATGACCCTAGGGGTGCCTGGGGAATGGGATTAGCTTACGCCACATCTGACCGGGGTGCTTGTCACCAGAGAGCATTTACGCCAACACCCGAGGTTATTGTGAACGAAATAGAGCCATACACATTTGAGGGCAAGGCAAGGCTGGTAATAGATTTACAGCATTATAATGCGGCAAAATTTAGCATTGGCATATGTGATTTCTGGGGCTTGGACCTTGAACTCTTGGCAAAGCTGGTAAATATGGCTACGGAAAGTAACCTAGGTAGTGAGGAGCTAACCAAAGCTGGCGAGAGGATTTATAACTTGGGTAGAATCTTTAATGTTATGGCTGGATTCCGCAGGAAGGATGACACATTGCCCGAGCGTCTGTTTACTGACCCTCTTCCTGAAGGTCCGGCAGAGGGTAAAGTATTGCCGAGAAAAGAATTTGAGGATGCTCTTTCAGAATATTATCACCTTCGTGGCTGGAGTGAAGAGGGGATTCCATCTGAGCAAAGGCTTGAAGAAATAGGAGTAGATAAAGAGGCAATCGAGGGGTTTAGGAAATACCTGGGTTCA
The DNA here is from genome assembly GCA_964597725.1 of uncultured Dehalococcoidales bacterium. Classification (GTDB taxonomy): domain Bacteria; phylum Chloroflexota; class Dehalococcoidia; order Dehalococcoidales; family JAUVZE01; genus CAZNEL01. The sequence goes on from CAZQZA010000010.1 coordinate 3,360, forward strand.
CATTCGGTGTGAAGAACAGGGTGATAAGGTAAACCTATCTCGCCTTAGAAGTGCAGGTTATTACGAAGGTAGTTGGCTTGAGGCGAACGACCTAAGAGCCATTGGCAATCAGATTGGCGTTGCTGCAGACTAGGGACTAAACGGCTTTGTCGTTACTATCTAAGACACCTTGGTCAGCTTCACCAGCTTTTTATAACTTGCTCAGCGGCTTCTAAGGTTTGCTCTACGTCTTTCTCTGTATGGGCTGCGGAAGTCATCATATTACCCCTCTGCATAAACAGGACTCCCCTGGACAGCATTTCAGCGTGAAAGCGATGAATGAAATTGAAGTCTAGTCTCAGGAAATCCCGATAATTACGAAGTTCCATCACCGGTGAAGTAAGGACGAAACAGGAATCACCACCATCTGCTTTCATGGGGAAGCTGTGCTTTTGGAACAACCTATTTAGGCCGGTTCTTAGCTTAGCCCCTATCTCGGAAATGTAGCGCATCGCCTTACCGTTATCTCTGGATAGCTCTCGTAATGTAGCCAGGGCGGCGGCAAGAGAAAGCGGGTTGGCGTTGAATGTGCCTAACTGAGGAACTTTGTTGGTGGCTACAAGTTCCATGATTTCTTTGCGACCACCAAAGCCGGATATGGGGTAGCCTCCGCCCACAGCCTTGGCAAAGACGCATAAATCAGGGGTAATACCAAAATATTCCTGGGCGCCTCCCAGTGCCATGCGGAAACCTGTTATTACTTCGTCAAATATGAGGAGAACGTCATACTTTTTGGTAAGTTCTCGCAGCCCGGCAAGGTATCCCTCTTGCGGGACAATACCTCCATTATTGTACATAACGGGCTCGGTGATAACAGCCGCTACTTCGTGAGCGGAAGTTCTAAGCGTCTTTTCTACGATTTCGAGGTCGTTCCAAGTCAGAATAATAATGTTTTGCGTCACGTTTTCCGGTTGTCCCGGTATCTCTCGCATTTTCCACGGAGCATTTGGCAAGCCTATGGGGGGAGATGGTTTGACGCTTATATAAAGGTCATCAATTGTACCGTGATAGTGCCCTTCAAACTTCACTATTTTGTCTCGGCCGGTATAGGCACGAGCCAGGCGTACAGCAAAGTGGTTTGCCTCTGAACCTGAGCACGAAAACCGAACCATGTCAATGCACGGAACCATCTTGGCTAATTCTTCTGAAACCATGGATTCCAGTTCACAGCTGATACCATAATCAGTGCCTTTGGGTATCTGGGTAATAACGGCTTCATTGACTGCTTGGGGGGCGTGACCTAAGATTAAAGGCCCGTAGGCCAATAAATAGTCAATATACTCATTGCCATCTATATCAAAAATACGAGAGCCTTTACCACGCTCGAGTAATAAAGGTTCGGGATACACCCGAGACGCACTGCCAACGCCTCCGGCAAGGGTTAACTTTGCTCGTTCAAAAACTTCTCTTGATTTTGGCCTACTAGTGATTTTGTCCATTCTCTCCTCCCAACGTTTAGTTAGGATTCTCCCGAACCAGTCGGCTCTATAGATTCAGCCAGGCTCTGTTACTGGTTGTCTACGTTATATCATAATATCATATTTGCCTGCCAGTCTTTTTGTATAGAGTTCGATAAATAACTTGGCTAGCTCTTCGGGTTTAAAGGAGGCATGAGGGCTATCCCGACCAATTTGATTGGCGCAATAGGCACATTGTCCACGCCCACGGCCTTAACCCATGCGTGAATTCTCACACTTCTTTACTACACCTGTGGTACGCCTTTCTTTTTCCTCCTGGTAGTGTGGGGGTAGTGCTGGGCTGCTCGCAAATCAACTCGCTTTTGTCATTCTTGCGTAACACCTAGCCACAGAAAAAGGGAGATAATGTGTCACTAGTCATATGAACGAGTACACAAAGTTGACGGCTCCCCAAGTCAGAGCTATGATAATCCCGTAAGTAAGTCGACAAATAGTAGATATCCACCAGAGTTGACTATTATGACAATTGAGAGTAGGATACCAGTAAATAAAATATTTTCAGCCACCCGGCAGGCTTACTTCTTCATAAACACAGGTATCTTTTAGGTTAAATCTAATTATGAGTCCAGATGCGGCTTTCACTACTAACGATGGTAGCCAAGAATTTGGAGAGGATTTGTTACTTTGTCTCCTTATCTGCTCATCCAGGCTACTAAAGCTAAATTGCTAAGCATAGAGGCAGTGCTATGGAAATTGACCAACTTCTTAAGCTAGTAGTAGACAAAGGGGCTTCAGACCTGCATTTGAGGGTAGATAGTCACCCGGTGTTACGTATCGATGGCAAGCTTATACCACAGGATGATTTCCCACGGGTCACTACTCACGAGGTTGAGAAACTGTTTGAGCAAATTACTACTCAGGAACAGAGAGACACCTTCCTCAGAGATAAGGAATTAGATTTTGCCTACACTCTCGGCAGGTTAGCCCGATTCCGGGTTAATATACTATACCAAAGGGAAACAATAAGTATTGCCTGCCGCATGGTGCCTTTCGGAATCCCGACGATTGACGAACTAGAGCTACCCCAGATTTGTAAGGAGCTTATTCTCCAGCCCAGAGGGTTAATCTTGGTAACTGGTCACACTGGGGCTGGTAAGTCGACTACTATGGCTGCCATGATTCGTCATCTCAATGAGAACAGAGCATGCAATGTGATTTTGATTGAAGACCCTATTGAATACCAACACCGTCATATCAAGTCCATTATTGCTCAGCGAGAACTTGGAGCTGATACTAAATCCTTTTGTTCAGCGTTAGTCCATGCTCTCCGCCATGACCCTGATGTTATTGTTATTGGTGAGATGCGAGACTTGGATACCATCTCTACAGCAATTAGGGCAGCTGAGACTGGGCACCTAGTCATGGCTACGTTGCACACCCCTGACGTTCCTCAGACCATTGACCGTATCATTGACATATTCCCGCCTTACCAGCAAACTCAAATTAGACTGCAGCTGTCACAATCAATAGTGGCGATATTGTCACAGACTCTCCTACCACGTGCTGAAGGCAAAGGCAGAATAGCTGCATTTGAAATTATGATTGCCACTCCTGCAATCAGGAATCTTATCCGGGATAGAAGAACCCATGAAATTCCCAGCTACATGCAGCTTGGCAACAGCAATGATAACATGCAGACTATGGACGAGGCGTTGGCTGACTTGGTGAAACGAGGTAAAGTTGCTCAAGAAGAGGCCCTGCTCAGGAGCAGTAACCCAGAACGAGTAAAGAGACTTCTCTCAAATTCACAGAAAACTTCGCTAGGTATCCGTCAACATGGTGGCAGGATGAAAGGTAGTGCAATTTAGATTGCACTATAGTGTAAGAGCGAGGATATTATTTAGAAGGTTGTGACAACTAGGCACTAAGGCTACTCAAGAGATAGATAAATCTGGAAAGTCAACGCTCGAGGTCAAATAGAGGGCAAAGCCCTCACTACCACCTTTACAGACAGAATCGACGTGCACGGACAAGTGCGAACGGCTCCAATGCTACCTTGGCTTAAGAGACGAACATGTTATTAACGTCATGGCAGTAGGATAATATGATACTGCCTCAGGCCCATAGGTTGCCTAAGAAATTGGCAGAAGGCAAATCCCAGTAGCTTTCCGGTTCCATTCAAGTTTACTGAAGGAGGCAAAGAAAAATGGGACGGATGGTTGAGAAACAGGCGAAAAAGATATTTGACTCTTTTCTGAATGAGATAAGTGACCATTCGAAGAGGGTAGCCGAAATAGCTGTGACTATAACCCAGGGGTTAAGCCTGCCGCAGGATGATATTAACAAGATAAGGCTAGCTGGATGGGCTTCACGACGAGCAAATACCACTGGGGGCTAGAATCTTGGCGGTGGCTGAAGCCTATGATGCTATGACATCTGAGCATCAGTACCGGGAGGCAATGAGCCCTGAAACTGCACGCGCCGATATAGTGTTCTGCAAATGCACTCAATTTGACCCCAAGGTAGTCGATGCCTTTCTCAGTTGTTGGCCGTTTTCACATGTAAGACCCTAAGGCCTGTTACACTAGCTCGAGGTTATGGTTATTAAAACAACCAGTCACTGAAATGGCCTGACCCCTGTCAAGTTCATTTGCTTTTCTGTTACAGGCTACGTCTCCAACTAGCCCCCGGTATGACACCATCTCTTGATATAACGGAAGACCCCTTTGAGGTAACGATATACTAGCTACCGAAGAGGAAGACATCATAATGAACGAGTACACCGTCTTGACGGTAAGGCTAGCCCTCTGTTAGAATCGTTGAGTGCTCCTCAAGTGAATTCAGCCGTGGTAAAGCCTGTTTGAGAAGAGGTGGTGCCTTCTAGCCAGTGGTGATTTAACCTGAGACCAAACATGAAAGGAGACTTATTATGGCTATTGACTATAAGAAGGAAGGCAAAGTTGCTATCTTTACCCTTAATCGACCACCGGTAAATGCTGTAAACATGGAGGTAGTCCGAGAGCTCCATGAAGCAATGGTGGGCTTCCGGGATGACCCCGACCTGTGGGTTGGTATCATTACCGGTGCTGGCGAGAAAGCCTTCAGTGCTGGCGCTGACATAAAGGATACTTTACCCTTTATGAAAGAATATCGGGACAGCCCTTGGGAGTTCCCAGCTTCTCTATGGCGCGGATTAGAAATCTGGAAACCCCTCATCGCGGCTATTAATGGGCTAGCGGTAGGGGGTGGACTGGAAATAGCCCTGGCTTGCGATATAAGGATAGCTTCTGAGAAGGCTCGTTTAGGTACACCAGAGGTAACTTTGGGTTTAATACCTGGCTGGGGAGCTACCCAGAGGCTACCAAGAATGGTACCGTGGTGTAAGGCGGCAGAAATACTACTCACAGGCAGACTTATTGATGCTCAAGAAGCATACCGCATAGGCTTAGTCAATGAGGTTGTCCCTCCAGAAGCAGTTATGCCCAAGGCGATGGAATGGGCTGAGGTTATCTGCCAGGCAGCGCCTTTGGCAGTAAGGGCAGCTAAAGAGGCGATGATTAGAGGCTACAGCCTGACTCTGGAGGATGGCTTACGGCTAGAAAACTCTCTAAACCGTTACCTCTTTGGTACAGAAGACTTCACTGAGGGGACTACGGCTTTCGTAGAAAAGAGAAAGCCTGACTATAAAGCCAAATAGCTTATATTAATAAGTTAAAGAAAGGAGGACTATGGAGATTAAGAAGATTGGTGTAGTCGGTTGTGGGCAAATGGGTGCTGGTATCGCTCAGGTTTGTGCTCAGGCAGGTTATCAAGTGATAGTCTCGGAAATAAACAGTGAACTGCTAAATAAGGGATTGAAATCTATTGACTCCAGGCTGGGTAGAGATGTGGAGAAGGGTAGACTCTCACCGCAGGACAAGGACAGTATACTTAATCGCATCAAAGGCACCACTGATACTAAGGACTTTGCTGACCGTGACCTGGTGATAGAAGCAGCTATCGAGAATATGGATTTAAAGAAAAAGATATTTGCTGAACTAGATAAAATCTGTCCCACACATGCCCTTCTAGCCACTAATACCTCCTGTCTATCTATCATTGCTATGGCGATGGTAACCAGCAGACCAGATAAGGTACTGGGGATGCACTTCTTTAACCCGGTACCGGTGATGAAGCTGCTGGAAATTGTTAAGACCATTGTTACCAGCGGTGAAACCTTGGAAGCTGGCCAGACCTTCGGCAACTCCTTGGGAAAGGCGATTGTCATTACCCAGGATACCCCGGGTTTTATTGTAAATTGCTTGCTGATACCTTATTTACTCAATGCCATTCGCATGCTAGCTGCTGGTGTTGCCATCAGGGAGGACATTGATACCGGGATAACCTTAGGTCTAAATCATCCGATAGGACCGCTAGCCCTGTGTGACCTTATCGGCAATGACACCGTTCTTTTCATTGCTAACGCCTTGTACGATGAATTCAAGGAGCCTCAATATGCTCCACCTTCCCTGCTGAGGAAGATGGTTACCGCTAACAGGCTAGGGCGTAAGACAGGGAAGGGGTTCTACGAATATAATAAATAACCCCCTTAAATTTCATAGAGACGGATAGCTAGTTTTAGTAAGGAGGAACTTTATGACTGAAGCTGTGATTGTCAGTGGGGTGAGGACAGCTATAGGTAATTATGGTGGGGCGCTACAAGATGTTCCGGTAGTAAAACTAGGGAGCATTGTTATTAAGGAGGCACTGAAGAGGGCTGGGCTTCGACCTAAGCGAGACCCCGAGGTGTTAAGCTATGCTCCCGAGGTTTTCAAAGACGCTGGTTTGATTGAGCTGGAAAAGAAGCACCATGACTGGGATGATACTCTAAAAGAGGTAAGAATAGATGAGGTTTTAATGGGCAACGTCGTCCAGGGGGGTCAGGGTCAAAATACTGCTCGGCAGGCATCAATTTATGCCGGTATCCCCAAAGAGGTAGTAGCTACTACCATAAACAAGGTTTGTGGCTCGGGAATTAAGTCTATCGCTCTGGCCGCCCAATCAATAAAGACCGGTGATGCTGAGGTTGTCATTGCTGGTGGCATGGAAAGCATGAGTACTATCCCTTACTATGTGCCCAAAGCCAGGTGGGGAGCCAGAATGTTCAACGCTGAAATGGTTGATGGTATGGTTTATGATGGGTTGTGGGAGATATTCTATGATTATCACATGGGATTAACATCAGAAAATATTGCCGAGAAATATAGTATAACCCGAAGGGAACAGGACGAAATTGCCCTGATGAGTAACCAGAGGGCACTGGCAGCGACAAAGAATGGTATATTCAAGGAAGAGATAGTCCCCGTAGAGATTAAACAGAAAAAAGAGACTATACTGTTTGATACTGATGAACATCCCAGGGAGACCTCTATAGAGGCTCTAGCTAAGCTGACCCCGGTGTTTAAGGAGAATGGGTCAGTAACCGCCGGGAATGCCTCAGGGATAACTGATGGCGCGGCTGCCGTAGTGGTAATGTCAGCTGAAAAAGCAAAAGAGCTGGGACTAAGGCCAATGGCGACCATCCGCTCTTACGCCTCTGGTGGTATTGACCCGGCATATATGGGTCTCGGTGCTGTTCCGGCAACTAAGAAAGCACTTAAACGAGCCGGGCTCAACCTAGAGGATATAGACTATATCGAATTAAACGAAGCCTTTGCCTCTCAAGCCATCGGGGTGATGAGGGAGCTTGGTTTTGATTACCAAAAAGCGAATTTCCACGGCAGTGGAATTTCATTGGGGCATCCCATAGGCTGTACTGGAGCTAGGATTATAGTCACCCTTGCTTATGAAATGATGCGCCGAGATTTTAAATTTGGCTTGGCGACGCTGTGTATTGGCGGCGGTCAGGGGATGGCTATGATTTTGGAGAGGAAGTAACACTACTTCCCTCTTTTTTCATACTCTTGGCACCAGGTAGCGTTGGGGCGCTCTGGGTTATGGCAGGCCCCGCGCCAGTCCCATTTACAGCTATCGCACAGGAATATGTTCATTCCCAGCGCCTTCTTGATTCTGACCTTAATCCTGTGTCCTAAAGGGGGTTCTTGTTTTGGCTTCATCTGTATTCTGAATTAATTTAACCGAAATTACGTCGTTAGTTTACCAACTTAGGCCCAATTTGGCAACAAGTGCTGTCTTTTAGGTTTAGGGAGGGAGGCTAAGTTTGGGGTCACGATAAACTAAGGAGGCGATAATGAATATACTGGTCACCGGGGGTACCGGCTTTATTGGGGCTGAGGTAGTGAGGCAGTTAATCGCCAAGGGGCATAAGCCCGTTGTCTCTCGCTCCAGTGAGGCTAAAAAGCGGCTCTATGACATTGAGGATAAGGTGACACTGGTTCGGGGCAACTTGGGTAACTTTCCCCATGTCCTGAACGTTGTTAAGAATTATGATATTAAGATTATTTACCACTTAGGAAGTATGCTCTCGGTTCCCTCAGAAGAGGACCCGTGGGCTTCATTTGACGTTAACGCCAGGGGCACCTTCCACATCCTGGAAGCGGCTCGTCTTTTTGGAGTGAAACAGGTTATCTTTACCAGTTCAAGAGGCACCTATGGCATCGATATAAAGGGGGATACTATTGACGAGTATTCCCCTCAGCGCCCTACCGGTTTTTATGGGATTACCAAGGTCTTTGCTGAACTCATGGGGCGTTACTATGGTAGGAGATTCGGACTTGACTTTCGTGGTGTGCGTCCCCCTTCGGTAATTGGGCCTGGAGTGAGAACTCCTGGCGCTGTTCAGTGGACCTCCTGGGCCATTGAAGAGGCATATAAAGGCAACCCGTTTACTATCTGGGTAAGTCCAGAGACCACTTACCCATCACTCTACTATAAAGATGTTGCCGCCGGCATTGTTCAGCTGGCTGAGGCTCCCAAAGAGAACATCAAGACAGTGGTCTACAACCTGGGAGGGATTAAACCCCTTTTCTCGGCGCAGGAGTTGGTGGACGAGGTAAAAAAATACTTCCCTGACGCCAAGCTGGATTTTAAGCCTGATACTTCGGGGATAAGGGGGGACAGGCTCCTAATCCCCGTGAATATTGATGATAGCCCAGCCCACGACGAATGGGGGTGGCAGCCGCGATACTCATTACGAGAGCTTGTCAGGGATTTTATCCAGGAGTTGAAGAGTCACCCCGAGCGGTACGACTGAGCGGAAAGGGAGCTTACCAGTTTCTATTCTCTGCAAGTCTATTTCAAATTGTGGTAAAATATAGCAACTATATTGGAAGGTAATTTGCTATGACTACCCCTAAGGTTAAAAAAGAGGAAGAGCTGAAACTGGAGTCGCTGACCTGGGGCGACTTAACCTGGGTCAACATTGAGAAACCAACAGAGCGGGAGACAGAATATCTGGCTCAAAACTACCCCTTCCACCCCCTGGATTTAGATGACTGTCTCAGCCGAATACAACGACCCAAGATAGACGAATATAAAGACTACCTATTCTTGGTCTTGCACTTCCCGGTATTCAATAAAGAAGCTCGGCTAACTGCACCCAGTCAGGTTTCAGTTTTTATCGGTAAAGATTACCTGATTACCCTGCATAAAGGAGAACTCAAGCCACTGGTGAAGTTGTTCCGGGAGTGCCAACTTGATGAAGAATCACGGCAAGAAAATTTCAACCACGGCTCTGGTTATCTCCTTTACCGTATAGTTGACAGGCTGGTTGACTACTGCCTACCCATCCTGAACAAGATTGGCGACAATATTGAACGCACTGAGGACAATATTTTCGCCAGCAGCAGAGTGCCCAAAGCGATTGAGGACCTCTCTTTATTGCGGCGTGATGTCATCTCTTTTCGCCGCACCATCTGGCCCATGAGAGCCGTTATTGGCAGCCTGGAACCAAAGGTTCGCCGTTTTACTGACATGGATATGGTGGTTTACTTTGGAGACACGGTTGACCACGTGGATAAGATTTGGGATGGCCTGGATGGGTATAAAGAGATAATTGAAGGGTTAAATGCTACCTATGATTCCTTGGCTACTCATCGTACCAACGAGGTAATGCGAATGTTGACCATTATTGCTACTATCCTGCTGCCTATTACCGTAGTGGCGAGCATCTTCGGAATGAACATCCCCTTGGGGCCTTTTAAGGATTCTCCCTACTCCCCCCTCTATGTATCCCTTATCTGCCTGGTCATAATTAGCGGCATGCTCTACTTTTTCCGCCGCCAACACTGGATTTGAAAATGAACGTCTCGTACCGGTTGGTGATTATTGCCGCTATCTTTGTTACCTGCTTGATTACCGCCAATACCATTGCTGTGAAGGTAATAAGTCTTGGTCCTTTTATCCTACCCGCAGCCATAATTATCTTCCCACTGAGCTATATCTTCGGTGATATCCTCACTGAGGTCTATGGCTATCGCTGGGCAAGGAGAGTCATCTGGCTCGGCTTCTTTTGCAACCTTATCTTCGTCATCTTTGCCTGGGTGGGGCAGGTTCTGCCACCAGCTCCTTTCTGGGAGGGGCAGGAGGCTTACGAGAGCATTTTGGGCTATACGCCGAGATTACTCGTCGCCTCGTTCGGTGGCTACCTGATTGGCGAGTTCGCCAACTCTTTCGTCCTGGCGAAGATGAAGATTTTAACGCGGGGACGCTGGCTATGGAGTCGGACTATTGGCTCTACCATAGTGGGGCAGGGGCTGGACAGCTTAATATTTATAACCTTAGCCTTTATCGGCACTCCTTCATTTATGCTGATAATGATTTTATATCACTGGCTAGCCAAGACAGTTCTTGAAGCCATCGCTACCCCGTTTACCTATGCTGTGGTAAACTTCTTAAAGAAAAGAGAGGCGATTGATACCTATGACTACCAAACAAATTTTAACCCCTTCCGCGTCTCAGATTAGAGATTTCTGGAGGGAAGATTGAAGGGGCGAAGCGCCTTCACAAACTACTAGCGATGAATTAACTGGAGGAGGGTTAATCAAAGACGGTGGATATACAGATTCTTGGGGCGCACAACTGCGAATCACGGAAGTCAAGACTCGTTAGTCTGTTAATTGATGAAGTCCTGGCTATAGACGCTGGTAGTCTTACCTCTAGCTTATCTTTTGAGGCTCAACAAAGACTTAAGGCGCTCCTCATCACCCATGAACACTATGACCATATTAGAGATATCCCGGCTATAAGTATGAATTTTTACCTGGAGAATGCTACTATCAATATCTACTCTATCCCTGATGTGCGTGATGCCCTCTCCACCTACCTATTGAATGGTAAGCTTTATCCTAAATTCTTGGAAAAGCCAGAAAATAAACCAACAATTAGGTTCACCGTAATAGAACCGGGCAAGAGTGAGCAAATTGTAGACTATAGTATCCTGGCTTTGCCGGTAAATCACCTTATTCCCGCCCTGGGCTATCAGGTTACCTCTCCCGATGGTAAGGTAGTATTCTATACCGGGGATACCGGACCAGGTTTGGCTGATTGCTGGAAGCGTATATCACCCCAACTGCTTATCGTAGAAGTTACGGCATCAGATAGATTCAAAGAATTTGCTGGAAGTGGAGGGCACCTTACGCCCAGTCTGCTCAAACAGGAGTTAATTACCTTCCGAGAGCTTAAGGGTTACCTGCCACGGGTAGTTACGGTTCACATGAGCCCTGGTTTGGAGGCAGAGATAGAAGCGGAGATAGCTACTGTAGCGGCGGCACTAAATAGTCCAATCACCTTGGCTTATGAAGGGATGCGGCTTCACCTTTAAGGGCAGTCGTTTTATAGGTAGTAGGCTACAATAGGACTTAAGGGAGTTATAATAAGTAATCCAAGATTTATTGTTGATAGCAATGTGGGTAAGCTAGCCAAGTGGCTGAGGATGATAGGGTATGATGCGCTGTTCTTTGAGGGCAGTAGCGACTCCCATATGATAGCCACTGCTCTAGCTGAAAACAGAGTGATATTAACCAGAGATACCCAGATTATGAGAAGGCGGGTGGTAACCAGCGGTAGGCTCAGGGCGATTCTCATTCAGAGTGATGAACCTGAGCAGCAAATGCGTCAGGTAATGGACACTCTGAAGTTGGATTGCCAGTTTCAGCCGTTTTCTATCTGTCTGGAATGCAACCAACCCCTGTTGGAGAGGAGTAAAGAAGAGGTGAAAGACTTGGTGCCACCCTATGTTTTCCAGACCCAGAGCCAGTATATGGAGTGTCCCGCCTGCCACCGTATCTACTGGAGAGGAACTCACTGGCAGGCAATGACCAGGAAACTAGAGCACTTGGTAAAAGGTTGACCGTAGAGATTGTTTAATGACCTCACCCCCTTTATCCCCCTCTCCTTAAAAGGAGAGGGGGCTGGATTAGTTTTGAACGGGTGAAACCCCTTCAATCTACCCTCTTTAACTAAGGAGGAAGAGATTTTAGAGAGGGGCGAAGCTCCTCTCTTACCTACATTCCCCCTTTCCTTAGCAAGGGAAGGGGGTTAGGGGGATAGGTTGCCAAACAATCCCTTGACCACAGTCTAATATATTGCTACACTCTAAATTACAATGAATTAGGAAGGTAATGGTGAAGATTGTAACCGTTAACCAGATGCGTCAGATAGAAGAGGGCTGTGCCAAGATTGGTATATCCGTCAGTGTGCTTATGGAAAATGCCGGCAGGGCGGTAGCTGAGGAAGTCAGAAAAATCCTGGGCACAGTTGACCAGCAACGCATCCTAATCCTGATAGGACCGGGTAACAATGGTGGTGATGGGTTAGTGGCTGCCCGCTATCTTCATGACTGGGGAGCGAAGGTTAGCCTTTATCTTTTTAGTCAGAGACCGGCAGATGACCCCAACTTTAAACTGACTCAGGAACGGGGTATAACTTATGTTGATATAACTCAGGATGAAAACATGGATAAACTGAGTGAAATATTACTATCTACTGACACCATTATTGATGCTCTGTTTGGCACTGGTAAAAGCCGTCCCCTTCGTGACATCTTTCTGCGGGCACTAGACACAGTGGATAGAGCTAAGAAGAAACGACCCGACCTTCGCATCATTGCCCTTGACCTACCCTCTGGACTTGATGCTGATACGGGTGCTGTAGACCCGGCCTGTCTCTACGCTGATTATACTATTACCCTTGGTTTCCCCAAACCAGGCTTATTCAACTCCCCGGGGAAGGAAAGGGTGGGTAAACTTACTGTAGTTGACATTGGCATACCCTTATCCCTGGCTGAGCGGGTGCACTCAGAGCTTCTCACCCGTGACTGGGCCAAGTCAGTTCTCCCCAGACGTCCGCTTGAGGCTAACAAGGGAAGCTTTGGCAGGGTTCTGGTGGTTGCCGGCTCAATCAATTACATTGGCGCTGCTTACCTGGCTTGTAGTAGTGCCATACGGGTTGGGGCCGGGTTGGTAACGCTGGCAACTCCCATCAGCCTCCAGCCTATCCTGGCTTCAAAGCTAACTGAAGTAACCTATCTTCCCCTACCTGAATCCCGCCGTGGCATCGTCTCACCAGGAGCCGCTAAACTTATTCATCAACAGCTAGCTCAATACGATGTCCTGCTGTTGGGCTGCGGGTTGGGACAAAGCCGAGCAGCTATAAGATTCATCGGAACCACACTTCTCAAGGGGGAGGTAACACTGCCGCCTCTAGTCCTTGATGCTGATGCCCTCAATACTCTAGCCAGAATCCCTGATTGGTGGCTGCAGCTACCCAGCGATGCTATACTTACCCCACACCCCGGCGAAATGGCAAGATTGACTGAGGTATCGGTAGATGAGGTACAACAAGACAGGCAGGAAATGGCGAAACGGGTATCTCTGGACTGGCAAAAGACCGTTGTATTGAAGGGAGCCTATACCGTTATTGCTACTTCAGATGGACAGTGTCGGATTAGTCCGATAGCTAATCCGGGGCTGGCATCAGCCGGGACAGGTGATGTATTAAGTGGTGCTATAGCTGGGCTGTTAGCCCAGGGTCTGTCACTTTTTGATGCCGCTGCCTTGGGTGTCTACCTCCACGGTGAAGCTGGTGAAATGGTTAAGGCTAGGTTAGGCGATGCTGGTATGATTGCCACTGACCTTCTACCAGCACTACCCCAAGTCATTAGGCAATTAAAGGAAACCTAACCAAGCCAAGTGAAATTAGATGGGAATAGCATGCTGTTAGCTATCGATATCGGAAATACTAGCACTATCTTAGGGGCTTTTGAAGGCAATGAGCTTCGGGCTACCTGGCACATGGCTACTAGTGTTCACCAGATGGCAGATGAGTATGCTGTTTTGCTGCTTAACCTGCTGCACCACCAGGGCCTAGACACATCTGATATTAAGGAGGTAGCCCTGTGCAGTGTTGTCCCGCCACTAATAGCCACCTTTGAGGAGCTATTTCAACGATATTTTCGCATCTCGCCCCTGGTGGTAGGGGCTGGGGTTAAGACTGGGGTGCGCATCCGTATGGACAACCCTAGAGAGGTTGGCGCTGACCGTATCGTAAATGCTGCTTCCGCCCATCACCTCTATGGTGGTCCGGTAATCATTACTGACCTGGGCACAGCTACCACCTTTGATGTAGTATCCAAGGAAGGGGACTATATGGGAGGGGCTATTGCCCCGGGTATAGTCACTGCTACTGAAGCTCTGTTCATGCAGGCAGCGATGTTGCCGCGGGTGGAATTAACTCATCCCCAACGGGCTATTGGTACCAGCACTATTGCCGCCATGCAGTCAGGGATTATCTTTGGCTATGTAGGTCTTATTGAAGGCATGGTGGCTCGTATCCAGCAAGAGTTAGGAGAAAAGGCTAAAGTGGTGGCTACCGGGGGTTATGCTGAACTTATAGCTAAAGAAACAGCGGTAATTGATGTGGTAAACCCCAATTTGACACTGATTGGGCTAAGGCTCATTTACCTGATGAACCAAGTCTAGCCAGGTGAGGAGGTAGTGATGCTAGCTAACAAAACTATAGTCTTGGGCATAACTGGGGGTATAGCTGCTTATAAGGCAGCCGACATTGCCAGTAAATTAACCCAGGCTGGGGCTAAGGTTGAGGTAGTTATGACTGAATCAGCGACCAGGTTTATAACACCACTAACGCTGCGCAATATTACTGGTCGACCGGTAGTAACTAGCATGTGGGAACCTGCCACTGAGTTTAGCCTTGAGCACATAGCCCTGGCTGAGGCGGCTGATGTGGTGGTTATTGCCCCGGCTACAGCTAATATTATTGCCAAACTGGCGGCTGGTATCGCCGACGATATGCTGTGTTGTACGGTGCTGGCGACTAAAGCACCAGTTATTGTGGCTCCAGCAATGCACACTGAAATGTTCCAGAATTCAATCAGTCAGGATAACCTGGCTAAAATTAAAGCCAGGGGCTTTACTATTATAGACCCGGGCTATGGTTATCTTGCCTCAGGTAAAGTAGGCTTGGGTCGTCTGGCTGAGACGGAGACCATCATCGGCACTATAAAGCAGGTATTAGGTAGGAGCGGCGACCTGGCTGGTAAACGCATTGTGGTTACTACTGGCGGTACGCGCGAGCCGATTGACCCGGTCCGTCATATTGGCAATCGCTCTTCAGGCAAGATGGGCTATGCCCTGGCTGAGGCAGCTAGAGACAGAGGCGCTACCGTAATCTTAATCACTGCCCCCACCTCCCTCCCCGAACCAGCCGGCATTGAAGTTACCCATGTTGAAACTGCTGTCCAGATGAAGGAAGCAGTAGCCAAGGCGGTGGCTCAAGCTGATGCCCTAATTATGGCGGCGGCAGTAGCTGACTACCAGCCGAAGAGTGCAGCCAAGGCTAAGATTAAGAAAGATGCCCCTGGTCTGACCCTGGAGCTAATAAGAACACCAGATATTTTAACTGAAGTTCAGGGTAAATTCCTCAAGGTCGGTTTTGCCGCCGAAAGCGAGGACGTAGTAGAAAATGCCAGACGGAAGCTAGAGAAGAAGAAGCTTGACCTCATGGTGGCTAATGATATTACGGCTAAAGAAAGCGGCTTCGATGTAGATACCAACAAAGTAACCATCATTGACCGAGAGGGCAACGTAGAAAGCCTGCCCCTCCTCACCAAGAGAGAAGTAGCTGACAGGGTACTGGATAAAGTGGTAGGACTCTTGGCTGCGAAGAGGAGTTAAGAGAATAGAGTGGAAGAGAGGAGGCACACATGACAGAGAGTGTCAAATTAATAACTGAAGGAACCGTCCTTCCCGATAAGACCGGGGAGAAGCTTCGGGAGGCAGTGGTCACTGTTGATGTTGTTATCCCTGCCTTCAATGAAGGAAGCTGTATCGAGGGCGTACTACATGATGTCGTGATGGCAAGACAGGATGACTGGTTTCAAATCCAGAATATCTATGTGATATCGGATGCATCGACGGATCAAACAGATGACATCGTGCAACAAATGGCTGCAAGAGACCCAAGGGTAAAGCTGATCGGGAAACCGGAAAGGAAGGGCAAGCAAGACTCAATAAATTTAGCCTTCTCAATCACCAAGGCTGATGTTATTGTTTTTATTGATGCCGATGTCAGGTTAGCGAGTGAAGATGGCATAACGGAGTTGGTACAACACTTCCGTGACGGTAATGTTGCCGTGGTTCAGGGCGGTCTCGTCCGTCTCTGTCCTGGCTTTACTCTCAATCCAGCAAAGCAGGCGGCATATTTTGACTGGAGCCTGGTAGACAAGATCAGAAGGCAGAAGGCTATCTCCTGGTGGAGTATTGATGGGCGTGTAATGGCCCTATCCAGAGACTTTTACCAGCATCTTGTTTTGCAACCCTCTCTTGCCGATGACCAGTTTATCTTCTATTCTTGCATTCAACAAGGTTACCAGTTTGTATGGGCTAGCAATGCTATATTCTACTATGGAGCGCCCGAGTCAATTGCAGATTTCAGCCACCAGTGGAGCCGGTACTTCTTCTACACCAGTAAATCGCGTCAATATTTTGGTAAAGACCTGATAGACAGGGATATGAGCGTTCCTGGTCTATGGCGAACCATCTTGTCTACCTTTCTTCGTCATCCCTTGTGCGGACTGATGTGGGTCTTGTGCTATGGCATAAGCAAGGTTGAGTTCATGCTTCGGGTTGATTTTGAGAAGTATGGGCATGGTTTCTTCTGGACGAAATCTAAATTACTAGAAAATCTAGGCGAAGCCCCCCCCTCTAAAAACTCCTCCCCCCTCCTTAAAAGGAGAGGGGGATTAAAGGGGTGAGGTTCTTAATCAATCTAGAAAGGCACTTATGACAGAAGCACTAAATTATGAAATGCCTAAGGCTTAT
>CAZQZA010000011.1:0-18499 GCA_964597725.1 uncultured Dehalococcoidales bacterium
GAAGCAAGACCGAGCAGAATCTTCTTGCCGCCTTTGCCGGCGAATCGCAGGCACGAAACAAGTACACCTACTTTTCCGCGGTAGCTAAAGAAGAAGGCTTCGAGCAGATCGCCGGGATATTCCTGGAGACAGCCGAGAACGAAAGGGAACACGCCAAGAGGGAGTTCGACTTTCTCAAGGGAGTCGGAAATACCAAGGCAAATCTGAAGGCAGCCGCGGAAGGTGAGCACTATGAATGGACTCAGATGTACCCCGAATTTGAGCGTGTAGCCCGCGAGGAAGGCTTCAGCGAGATTGCCGATTTCTTCAAAGAAGTGGCTGAAGTGGAGGAAGAGCACGAGAAACGATACCTCGCCTTGCTTAAGAATCTGAGGGAAGGGAAGGTCTTCAAGAGGGACAAGGTGGTCAGGTGGAAGTGCCGCAACTGCGGTTATATCCATGAGGGAACCGAAGCACCGGAGGAATGCCCCGCCTGCGGCTTTCCCCAGAGCTACTACGAGCTTATGGCCGAGAACTACTAGGTGTTTTTTGAGCAGGTAAGAATTCAGCGGGCAAGGAGGTGAATTATGCAGTTCCAGGATATACTGAAAAATGCGGAGTCTGAGGGAAAAGAGAAGCATGTCCCGGTTATTGAAGTCGGTAAGGGTAAAGGGGAAGGTGGTGCCGACATTGTCCACGTGATGGTGGGAAAAGAAACACCGCACCCCAACACAGTGGAGCACCACATCGCTTGGATTGAGCTATTCGGGGTGAAGAAGGAGGGACAGGTGATAAACCTTGGTCGGGCTGCTTTTGCACCCACCTACACTAACCCCAATGTCAGGTTTCAGGTGCCGGTAGCAGAATTCAAGGCTTTCTGCGCCCTTGCCTACTGTAATATCCATGGCGTCTGGGAAAATTGCTTGGAAGTTTAAGATATCCTCATTTTGCAAGAATAATATTAATAACATCCTATGAGGATACCCGGTTTTCCATTGTTCAGTAGCATCAATTTTTTATAATTTTACCCTTATCTGGTTCGCCTGGCATTCACCCTTCTCCCACGGAACAAACCAGGCGGTCATGATATCCTATCAAATTCTTAGGTCAAGGGCGAAGATAATTGCCTTCGCCACCGCAGTCATCTTTTCGGCAGATAGTGTAGTAATTCGTTCGGTTAACCTGGACTTAGGAATAGTGAGGATATTATCTAGGTTGGCTACACAATCTACCGGCATCCCATCTTCTTGCCCAAGCAGCACTTCAACAGGAATATTACGGATGGTACGCGTAATTACGGCGATAGCAACTGAGGTTCTCACGCTATACGCAGCCTCTCTCGATAGCAGGAGAGTCGGACGTCTGCCAATAGGCTTAGGTAATTCAGCCCACCACACCTCACCTCGGTGCATTTACCACGACTCCCGAGACATAATCTCTCCTACCACGGCTACCTGAGCTTCACCCAATCCTGCCTCTTCTGGGATTTTCTCGTATCCTTGTTGGTAGAGTCTATCCATTTCTTCCTGTTTGGCCTGCTGCAAGTAAATCTGACAAGCTTGGCGAATCAGTTCTGACCTAGCCTTACGCTGCTTTTTAGAAAGATTATCCAAGTCTTTTAGAAGCTCCTCGTCAACAGGAACCTGTATCACTTTCTTGGTCATCTGAATCCTCCACACTATTGATACACAATAATTATACATATAACTTTACACAATGTCAATTAAGTGAGTTTCTGAGGTGTAGGGAGCTTTTGAAGGTTAGTTAGTTTCCAATAAGCAGAGAACTAGTGATCAGTTTTTCCCCCAAGAGTTGCCCTCGCCAGGAGTGATTGTGTTAGTCTAACTGTTCAAGGCATATCCATCTGAACCAGCCTGTAAACTAGGTTTTAAGGTTCTCCACTGGAACTTTCTCCTGAACCTCTCCAGTATGATTATAGTCTTCTTGCCAAATAATCCAAGGAAGATAGCATTCCCGGCGGCATGGAAAGTGTCAACCCATATGCTATTAAGTTGGGCCACAATAGATGTTCTTGAGGTGAGCGGATAGACGAAAGGTTAGGACGGGTGAATTCGCGCTTCTTACCTTTATGTAGGCCACCGGCAATATACGAAAATAAAGAGTTACTTTAGAAGCCGAAGAGCCTGTCGAAACATGGCTCGGTGGTGCTTCTCTCTTTCAAAGGCAATCCGGAAAGATTTAGCGGCTTCTTCTCGTACCTCGCTTTCAGCTTCCTCAATAAATTTGGGATACATCGACAGGATTTCCAGGCTTTCTCCTTCAGCTGCCTCTCTGAGGTTCTCTTTCGTCGTCCCAACAACGCCCATGGCCTTAAGGTGGCTCAGGGCATGGACTATTTCTGCCCCAGCCGCTTCTCGAAAAAGCTGGGCTATCTCCATTAATCCCTCGTCGATAGCCTTATGAGCGTAAGCCAAGTATTCGATGTTGGTCTGGCTCTCACTGGCGAAAGCAATCTTCAGGTTCTCGTCCGTTTGTGCCATCGGCCACCTCCTGTATCTCTCCTGTTCAGGGTATCATCAACGTTATTTTACCAGTTCGTAAGCTTTACCCACGTTGCCCGTCTGAATCGAAGCACAACTCAGACGGCCAGCACAATGAGTACAAGCCTCTGTACCGGGACCGACTTCACGGAGCTTGCCCTGGCGCACTAGCAGCTGGAGCATTCCTTCCAAGGCACTCCTCTCAACACCCAGGCGTCGGCTCAGCTGGTTCAAATCTAGCGACCCACTGGACTTTCTAAATTCATCGATAATCCGTGATAGCATTTCTACCTCAAGCCCACTTTTTCCTAACAGCCTATCAAACAAAAACCCGGCCAATTTGATAGATAAGTGTAGCCACGAGCCAGCCTAATACCAGCGTGTAGCCGATGAGGAAACCAGTCCATTTCCAGGAGTTAGTCTCCCTCTTGACGATGGCTATGGTAGCCATGCAGGGGACATAGATGAGGCACATGGCCATAAAGGCATAGGCAATGAGGGGTGTCCAGCCAAGCTGTGTGGCAATAATTTCCCCCAGAGCCCCTCCTTCAACCGCAAACAGAGTACCAAAAGTGCCAACCACCACTTCCTTAGCCAGAATACCGAAGACCAGAGTCACTGCTGCTTGCCACTGACCAAAGCCAGCCGGACTGAATATTGGAGCAATGGCTCTGCCTATAGGTTCCAGGACGCCAACATAGTCTAATAGCCAGATGAACACCACAACGCCAAAGATAATCGTCCCTGCCCGAATTAAAAACACTCGACCTCGTTCCCACATGTGTGTTAGGACACCAACGATGGTGGGCAGGCGATAAGGGGGAAGCTCCATGACAAAGTGGCCGCTCTCACCGCGAACCAGTCGGCTGCGGAATATCCAGGCCATGATGATAGCTAGAGCAATCCCTATAGCGTACAGGGAGAAGACCACCAGTCCTTGGTAAGCAGTGAAGAAGGCGGCGGCAAAAAGAGCGTAGATTGGCAACCGGGCACCGCAGGATATCAGGGGGTTAACCAGAATGGTGACCAGCCTGTCCTTGGGATTCTCAATAGTGCGGGTGGCCATAATAGCCGGCACGTTGCAGCCAAAACCCAGCATCAAGGGAATAAAGGACCTGCCGTGAAGCCCAATCTTATGCATCAATCGGTCCATGACAAAGGCAGCCCGAGCCAAGTAGCCGCTGTCTTCAAGGATAGATAGGCCAATGTAAAGCAGAAATATCACTGGCACAAAGACCAGCACCGAGCCTACTCCACCGATAACCCCGTCAGCGATAAGGGAACTCAACCACGATGGAGAGATACCCTCAGCGAATCCGGCTAGCCAGCCAAATAATTTATCAATCCAGCCCATAAGCGGACTAGATAAGACAAAGGTGAACTGGAACAACCCATAAAGTATGGCCAGAAAAATGGGGATACCCAGCCACCGGTTAAGCACCACTTGATCAATCCTATCGGAAAGGGTTATCCTGTCAATGGCTGGTTTCCTAAGGACATCTTTAATCAGCCCGCTGATAAAGCCATATCTGGCATCAGCAATTACCGTTTCCGCCTCGTCCCCGTAGACTTTTCTTAAATGGGCGAGGCTCTCATCTTTAGTCTGGAGGATTTGGTCTCTATCCAACTTACAATTTCTTGAATTTCTTGATTATTTCTTCATCCTCCTCCAATAGCTTTACTGCCAGCCATCTGGGGGGATACTTTTGAGACAGCGAATTGCTGGAGATGACTTTTTCCAACTTGGCAATCTCCTCCTCCACCTCCCGACCATACTGTAGCCGCAATCCGGCTATCTCGATGTTGCCTTCTGCCACTTCAACTACCGTCTCTAGCAGTTCCTGGGTGCCCTGATTGCGAGTAGCCACCATGGGAACTACTGGGGCACCAATTTCCCTAACCAGAGCATTAACATCAATCCGGTATCTCCTGGATTCGGCCATATCCATCATGTTGAGGGCTATTATCAATGGCACCCCCATCTCTAGCAGTTGCACCGCCAGATAAAGATTTCGCTCCAGATTTGAAGCATCCACAATATCCACTACTACATCCGGGTTTTCATCCACCACGAAGTTTCTGGCGATGACTTCATCCAAAGAATAGGCAGTCAGGCTGTAGACACCGGGTAGGTCAACTACCTTTATGTCGTAGTCTGCATATCTTAAGCTCCCCTCCTTCTTTTCCACAGTTACCCCGGGCCAGTTGCCAACATGCTGCCTGGCCCCAGTTAGATTGTTAAACACTGTGGTCTTGCCTGAGTTAGGGTTACCGGCTAAAGCAATAGTAATTTCTTTTTTGGCCATTCTGTTAACACTCTTTCAGCTTCAGTGCCTACCCTTCGAGGATAATTTCCTAATTAGGATTAGGTTACCATTATCTTATGGGCTATACCGTATCCCAGCGCCAGCCTTGAGCCCCTGATATCAATTACCACCGGGCCAGGCCGTTGACTATTTATAACCCTGATTTGAACTCCCGGAGTTAATCCCAAATCAGCCAGCCTTCTCTGGAGCCCCCAGCCAGCCCTGACAGTGACCACCTTAACCACCTCACCCGGCGAAACCATACTTAAAGGCATCATATATCCTCCTTAATCCACCTCTACAAGGATATTCTTTGCCTCTTCTTTACGCAGGGTCAGGTTATATCCCTTGACCCTGATTTCGATAGGGTCTCCCAGCGGTGCCACCCGTTGCACTTCAACCAGGGTACCGGAGACTACCCCCATATCGAGAATGCGCCGATGTAATTTCCCTTTACCACCTACTTTAATGATTTTACCTTTCTCTTTGGGCCTTAATTCACTCAGCGGTTTGGTTATCATCCCACTCTCTCCCGATAACTTTATCTAGATTTGATGGTATCACAAATATGTTTTTTAGGATAACCTTATTCATCATATAATTATAACAGGCGTCCAAAGCCCTGTCAATATCCCCTAAAAACTCTTTTTGGATATCCTTAAAATTTACTTGACTTATCCGAATAAATAGTGTAGAATGAGTTCAGCAAGTTAGTAATTCGCCTGATGGGAGTATGTATGAGCGAGCGGACAGTAGAGGAATATTTAGAATCCGTAGGTACGCTTGAGCGATTGGAGAACCCGGTCAGGACTTCCTCTTTGGCGCAGGTTCTAGAAGTATCTCCGGCCTCGGTCAGCGAGATGCTGCACCGGCTATCAAAAAAGGGGCTGATTGAGTACACTCCCTACGGAGGTGCTAATCTTACCGAAGAGGGCAGGCAGCGGGTTCTAGAATTAACACGCCGCCATCGCCTGTGGGAGGTATTCCTCAACAGACATCTGGAGGTGGGCTGGGAAGATGTCTATCAAGATGCCTGTAGTCTGGAACATGCCACGTCTGACCTGGTAGCTGAAAAACTGGCTCAGTTTCTTGGTAACCCCGAGGTTTGTCCGCATGGCAACCCTATCCCCAAGGATAACCGTGAATTGCCCGAGGTACCTGGCATCCCACTAGCTGACCTTGAGACGGGGCGAGTTTGTAAGATGGTCAGCGTTGTTAGTGAGAGTAACGAAAAATTCCTGCATTATCTGACCAGTCTGGGTCTAATCCCTGGAGCAAAGGTAAGGGTGGTGGAAAAAGCGCCTTTTGATGGCACCTTGACTATTGAAGTCAATGATTCCACCAAGGCTATAGGACCACGAGCAGCCTCTTTCATAATGGTAGAGCCATGCTGAAATGAGTCTTCTTTATTCTCCTCTCTTCAGGTATAACATATCTCACAGCACAACCAGTTTGTCTTGCCAAGCTCGCCTCTGATAAAATGCCAGTCATGGTCAACAGTTCGGAGCAGTGCTACTGATGACGCATACAAAACAAGCAAACTTGCTTGCCTTTGCGTCTATTCTTCCAAATTAGTATAATACGTGAGGTCATTCTGGTTTACCATGGAACATCAGTGAGGGTAGAGGAGAATACAATGGCAGTAGAGAAAGAAAAACTACGTCCATTTCCAATCTCCTCTCTCAAGATGCCCCCATGGAAGCAGTAATAGAAAGGTTATTAGTCCGTTTTTCAGAAATTTTTAATACCCACCTGGAATTGAGAGCAGAATATATTAATAATGGAGCTACTTATGAGAAGCAGGCTGCCGTCCTGGTTTAAACAGAAGCTCCCAGACCCACAGACTATGTTTACCATGAAAAGACTTCTAGATGGATTAAACCTACACACTATCTGCCAAAGTGCCCACTGCCCGAATATTGGAGAATGCTTCTCCCGGAAGACGGCAGCATTTCTAATTCTGGGAGATGTCTGCACGAGACACTGTACCTTCTGTGCGGTAAAGAAGGGGGTTCCAATCCCGGTTGATGAAAAGGAACCCCAACACTTGCTTGAAGCAGTAGAAAGGCTCGGCCTGAAGTATGTCGTCATAACTTCTGTCACTAGAGACGATATTTTTGACGGTGGTGCCTACCAGTTTGTCAAGACGATTAATATACTTCATGAAAATAGGGACGGTGCTATTATTGAGGTTCTCATCCCAGATTTTCTTGGCTCTGCCGAAGCGCTTGAGGCGGTAGTGGAAGCCAGCCCCCAGGTCATAAATCATAATGTGGAGACGGTCCCTCGCCTTTATTCAGAAGTCAGGCCGGGAGCAGATTATAACCGCTCTGTAGAACTTCTCCTTAGGGTGAAGAGGCTAGACCCCGAAATAGTTACCAAGTCGGGTTTGATGCTAGGATTAGGAGAAACAAGGCAGGAAGTAATTGCGGTCATGAACGACCTAAGAGAGGCCGACTGTGACCTACTTACTCTTGGTCAGTACCTACAGCCGTCTCCTAAGCACCATCCTGTAATCAGGTTTGTTCTGCCTGAGGAGTTTGCCGAATACAGAGGTATAGGTAAGGACATGGGCTTTACCGAGGTTGCCTCGGCTCCTCTGGTAAGAAGTTCCTTTAAAGCGGCTGAACTCTACGCCAAAGCGAAGGCTTAGCCTGCTTAAAAACGCTAGACAATGTGGGGGAAAAGATACTGACGACTAGTAGCAATTTGTATTCATTATCCATTTTTACACCTCTGGAACACCTGCCAAGGTTCGATTTAAATCTTAATAGGAAGGCGACCATATTTATCTGCGAGCTCAGCCATCCTGCCGACTCGTTCGATTTTACCATCGAAGGCTAAATTATCCCCCATGCCCAGAATGAAGTTATACCCTGGAGCTATCTCCCTTAACAGATTCTTAACATAGTCGTCAAATTCTTCATCACTATATTGCGGTTCAAACAACATTGCCGGCACCCCACCCCAGATAGTCACTTTATCACCCCAAGCTTTTCTCAACTCGGCAGTGGTAACAGAAGTCATTGGTGCTGGGCTCCACGCCTCAGCGACATCAATCTCAGTCTCCAGAAACATGGGGATGAGCCGTTTCATCTCCCCGTCGATATGAGCGTGGGCCAGTTTCCCTTTGGAGTGCAGGAACTCAACTGCTTCCTGAAACCACGGCACGAAATACTTCCTGAATACCGGTGTATGGATATCATCACTCCAGTTGCCACAAACCTCGGGTATCTCCACCGGCGATTCAGCCAGCATGTTGAGCTTTTGCCGCACCACCCGTTTCATTAGTTCATAGAGGTGCTCCACCTTACTAGGATGGTCATTAAGCTCAAAAAAGAACCTTTCGTAGCCCATTATGGTGCGCATAATCTCCTGCATCGGCGAATATGAGACCGTCACAAGCACCAGACCGTCTTCCCCTACCATCTCTACCTTTCTGAGATATTCGTCCAGGTAGGGAACCAGCACGGTATTCTCAAGAAGATGCTCGATTGCTGGATAATCGTCAACGCTCTTGAATGGTAGTTCTACTTCGTAAGGGACCCACGGGCCTTCTTGTGGTGTGAACATCGTCTTCATACGCACTGTGCCCTTTGGTGTTCTATACTCCGTAGTTGTGAAAGGGGGGTCTTCGTGAATGGCTACTTCGGTATCCCGATACTCCGTTCTCCATATAGTGCCATGGCGCAGCTGAATGCCGGCACCTTGGTCGCGTAAGATGTCAGGGATACTCCATCCCTTGTACTTCTCAGGAAGCGTATCATGCCCTGCGTGATAGTTGTACCAGACATCAATCCGTGCTCCGACAGGGAGCTTATCTACCGGTTGTCTTCGCGCTGCCGCCAAAATTCTTTGTTTCTCGGTCATTGCCATTGGCTCCTCCTTGAAAATTCACTACCCGACTTTGACCTCATTTTCCCACCAAATTTCGACACAGTTTGATGGCGCTGCCGCCATCGGCACCATAGCCATCGGCTCCTATATACTCGGCAAAATGTTGCGTTACTGGTGCGCCACCCACGATTACCTTTACTTTGGAGCGCAACTCCGCTGCCTCAAGAGCCTTAATGACATCTGACATGGTATGCATGGTTGTAGTGATTAAAGCGGACATACCCAGTATGTCCGGGTTATACTCCTTCACTGCCCCTACAAAGCTGTCTGTGGGAATATTGATTCCCAAGTCAAAAACCTCAAACCCGGCACCCCGTAGAAACATAGTTACTATGTTTTTGCCAGTGTCGTGGATATCGCCAAAGACTGTACCAATAACTACCCGTCCTAGGGTTGGCATGTCCGCAGCAGAAAGCTGGGGTTGTAGCACTTCCATGGCTCTGGTTACTGCCCGAGCCGCCAGCAGCATCTCAGGGACAAAGAAATCCCCAGCGCTGAATTTATCACCAACGATGCGCATACCGGCTTGAAGCCCCGAACCCACAATGTCCTGCGGGCTGGCCCCATCCTTAAGTGCCTCATTCACTAGCTCTACACTCTTGATGTGGTTGCCCTCTATCACTGCTTGAACCAAGGCAGAATAGTTAAACATGTCGCCTCCCGAAAAACTAAACTAACTGAGGAACTGATACTGACCTAAAACCCGTCGGCTTCAAAGCCGGTGGACTCGTGTTTTAGCATTTCCAGCTTACTCCTCGGTTTCACGGTTGTCAATCCACCAAAGTAGCGATGAGCCGGCGTAAACACTGGCTCAGCTTGACAATGATAAGCGTCAGGTGGTAATTTGTTACCGCAAGTCTTTAATGACTCGCAGCAGGTTAAGTGAACGTAATTAGTGCCATCCGCTCAAATGCGAAACACCTCGCCCAGCCTAACGCCTTTACGCATAAATACAGAAACGGTAGGTCAAACCATCACCTTTTAAGTGAGTAGTTGAGGAAAGGTTAATAGTGGTGAAAGTGATAAAACTATTATCTGGGAATGAAGCCCTGGCCTTGGGAGCCTACCACGCTGGCGTCAGGATAGCCGCCGCTTATCCCGGAACCCCAAGCACGGAGATTCTTGAATCTCTGGCTCGCTTTGGCGATATCTATGCCGAATGGTCAACGAATGAGAAGGTGGCTATGGAGGTGGCCTTGGGAGCTGCCTATGCTGGGGCTCGCTCGCTGGTCTCTATGAAGCATGTCGGGCTGAATGTGGCCAGCGACCCATTTATGGCTGCCTCAACCACCGGTGTCAATGCCGGGATGGTCATAATCTCGGCCGATGACCCGGGAATACACAGCTCGCAGAATGAACAGGATAACCGCCACTATGCCAAACTGGCTAAAGTACCCATGCTGGAACCCAGTGATAGTCAGGAAGCCTATGAACTCATGGCGTATGCCTTTGACATCAGTGAAAGATTTGATACTCCAGTGCTGGTGCGCACCACTACCCGCATCTCCCACTCTAAGTCTGTGGTTAAAGCGAACCGGAGCCGGGTTGTGCCAGCAGAGCCGGCAGGTTTCCCGTATGATGTAAAAAAATATGTTATGCTGCCAGTTCATGCCCGACTCAGACGTCCGTTGCTAGAGGAACGCTTAGTCAAACTAGCCGCCTACGCTGAAACTTTTCCACTAAACCGGGTAGAGTGGGGCGAAAGGCATCTTGGTGTAGTGACCAGCGGAGTCACCTACCAATATGCCAGAGAAGTTTTTCCCAGGGTCTCCTTTCTGAAGCTGAGTATGACCTACCCTCTACCCGAGAATTTAATCCGCCACTTTGCAGCACAGGTAGACAGGTTAATAGTCATCGAAGAGCTAGACCCGTTTCTCCAGGAAAATATCCAAGCTATGGGGATAAAGGTTACCGGGAAGGAGTTCATCCCCAGGGCGGGGGAGTTAAATCCGGGCATTATCGAGGAAGGAAGCCGTACTGCCGGGCTATTGGCTGGGACTGCACCCCGGAAAGCGGTGGACATATCTTCCGAGTTACCCAGACGTCCCCCTCTCTTTTGCCCGGGTTGCCCCCATATTGGCATATTCTTTGTGCTCAGTAGCATCGGTCAGCGTTCCAAATTGCACCCTAAAGGTAAGGCACTCAGGGAATCGAAGTTAATCATCACCGGAGACATTGGCTGCTATACTCTAGGCACTTATCCCCCGCTATGCGCCATGGACACTACCGCCTGTATGGGTGCCAGCATCGGCCAGGCCCTGGGTATGGAGAAGGCTGATGTCGGCAAGAAGTTGGTAGCTGTTATCGGCGATTCCACGTTCCTCCATTCCGGCATAACCCCGCTGGTGAATGCAGTCTACAATGAGGGGCGAATAACGGTTATCATCCTAGATAACCGGACTACGGCTATGACGGGTCATCAGGACCACCCTGGCACTGGTATTTCGGCGCAGGGTAAAGAGACCGCAGCAGTAGACCTGGAACGCTTGGTTCAAGGTATTGGGGTCAGCGATGTCAAGGTGGTCGATGCCTTCAATATGAAAGCTTTGAGGGCTAGTGTCAGGAGCTCCCTGAGTAGCCCTGAGCTCTCGGTTATCATCGTCCGTGGTGCCTGCTCGGTGCATGTACCAAGACGCGCCGAGCCCAGAGCCATCAATGCCGAGAAATGTAACCAGTGCGGTGTTTGCCTTCTCATCGGCTGCCCCGCCATTCAAAGCGAAAATGGGCAGGTTTACATTGATACTGCTCTGTGTGTTGGCGACGCCTGCACTATTTGCCAACAGCTTTGTCCCAAGCAGGCGATAGCTCCGCAATCTAAAATTGAGATGAAGAAATCACCGTGAAGAAGTTAGACATGCTTATTACCGGGGTAGGGGGTCAGGGAATTATTCTGGCCAGCGACATAATAGGTGAGGCAGCTTTAGCCGCCGGATGCGATGTCAAAAAGACAGATACCTTGGGTATGGCCCAGCGAGGAGGTAGTGTGGTAAGCCACATGCGAATAGGCCACCGGGTCTGGTCTCCCTTGATTAAGGAGGGTGAGGTCGACATAC
The DNA here is from genome assembly GCA_964597725.1 of uncultured Dehalococcoidales bacterium. Lineage (GTDB taxonomy): Bacteria > Chloroflexota > Dehalococcoidia > Dehalococcoidales > JAUVZE01 > CAZNEL01. The sequence goes on from CAZQZA010000011.1 coordinate 11,737, forward strand.
TGGTTGCCTTTGAGAAGTTGGAGGCGGCTAGATGGGGTCACTATCTCCGGCCCGGAGCGATAGCCATCGTTAACAACCATGCTCTACCGCCACTGTCTGTCAATTTAGGAAATGAGCACTACCCTAGTGATGAAGAAATAACTAATATCCTGAGGCAGCGGTCAGAGCGTGTTTATTTCGTCAATGGCACCAGCCGGGTCAAAGAACTGGGTAACATCAGAACGCTTAATATGTTTATGCTGGGATGTGTCTCACTTTTTGTACCTTTTAAGGTTCATATCTGGAAGGATAGCATCTCCCAGCGCCTACCATCAAGCATACGGCAAATCAATATCGCTGCCTTCAACGAGGGTAGAAAGGAAATCCGAGATGTCCATCTCTAACAGGGTTCAGAAAAGTATGGCACAGGGGTCATGGATAAGGACGATGTTTGAGGAGGGAGCTGTCCTTAAACAGCAGTATGGTGAGGAGAATGTCTTCGACCTCTCTCTGGGCAACCCGGTGGTGGAACCTCCCGTTGAGTTCCGTCAGGAGCTGAGGAAATTGGCAGAGAACCCCTTACCTGGGATGCATAGGTATATGGTGAACGCCGGTTATCCGGAGACAAGGGCAGCGGTGGCAGAACAGCTCTCGCTGGAGACCGGCATCACATTCACTATGAAAGAAATCGTCATGACATGCGGCGCTGGGGGAGCACTAAACATGGTGCTGAAGACGATACTCAATCCGGGAGAGGAAATCATTATATTTGCACCGTACTTTTTAGAATATGTGTTTTATATCGACAACCATGGCGGTGTGGCCAAAATTCTGCCCACAGATGAGCATTTTATACCTAAGCTCAATGTCCTTGAAGCTGCCATTAGGGCTAATACCAAAGCGGTACTGATAAACTCCCCCAACAACCCTACCGGCGTTGTCTATAGTGAGAACCTTATACATCAGCTGGGGGAGTTACTGCACAAAAAGGAAGCTCAATACGGGACACAGATTTTCCTCATCAGCGACGAACCATATCGCAAGCTTATCTACGATGGCTTGAAATACCCCTCACCTTTTAACCATTACTCTCAAAGTATCATTACCACTTCCCACTCCAAGGATTTGGCCTTGCCCGGTGAGCGCATTGGCTACATCGCTGTCCACCCTGACTGCGGTCAGCGAGAGGACGTGGTGAGTGGCTGCATCCACTGCAACCGAGTGCTGGGATATGTCAATGCCCCAGCCCTGATGCAACATATAGTACGCTACCTACAGAATGTGACCGTCTCTATAGCTGCGTATCAGACGAAGAGAGATTTCCTATATGACCATCTTGCAGAGATGGGCTATTCAGTGATAAAGCCTCAAGGGGCTTTCTACATGTTTCCCAAATCACCGCTGGAAGATGACATTGCTTTCGTAAGGGAGCTACAGCAGCACAGAGTACTGACTGTGCCCGGTGGCGGCTTTGGGTCACCGGGATATTTTCGGATAGCATACTGTGTTGATGACCGGACACTGGAAGGTTCCCTGGCTGCTTTCCGAAAGGCTGCCCAAAAATTCAATTTAGGTTAGTTGTTCCTGAAAGAGGCACTTTACCTCCCTTTTAACCAGGACCAGAGACAAATTAGGACATGGAGGGTTAGAGGCCTTGACAGCCAGCGAGTAGGGGTTTAACATAGCCACAATAGTTGATGTGGGAAATCCCAGCTAAAATGCTTTTAGATTATAAGGAGGTTACATGATTGAACGAGTTCATGAGCATATTATTACCGAACTCCAACAGAACGCCCGCACGGACACAATTTTTGTCCTCGCTGCAATTATTCTCAACCTGTTAGCTCTCGGCATCAATTCCGGAATCGGCGCTTCGAATGGGGACGCAACGGCAACAATAATAATGTTCACATTCGTCGCTCTTGTGATAGTGGTCAATTTTGTCGCGGAAGTTGGGCTGATAAGGGGAAGACAGATGCGAGCGAAGCTGCTAAATGGGCTCCTAAAGATGTACAAAGACCAAGGTGTAGAAGGATACTACGACCCATCCCTTTTGAGCAATTACAATACCAGATACAACCTGTTCATGCTCGTGGTGCTCTTCACCGGGCTGGTAGCCATTTTTGTGCCTTTTATCGTCAGATAGCAGAGCCTCGATTTTTTAATACTGTCATACGCGCATCACCTAATATAGGTTTTGCCGACGGCTGAAATGCTTCGGCACTTCACAAAGCCTGAAACGTTAGGCGACATCTTACTTAGCTGGATGAAGGTGTATAACAAGCATCGAAAGCCGAACAAAACTAGAAAAGGGAAGTAAAACCATGTGCCAAGAACCGTTTAAGACGTCAGGTCAGCAAAGCGAGGCTTCTGATAATCTAGTGCAGTTGAGGGCTAAAGCCAAGGGAGAGCCTATCGCCTCCTTCCTCAAAATGCGTTTACTGGAGCTATCGCCCGGCTATGCCAAGGTGGCGATGAAGTTAACGCCTGAATATCGAAACTTCAATGGTCTAATCTTCGGTGGTATCATTATGGCGGTGGCTGACCAGGCATTTGCCTATGCCTCCAATTCTCTAGCCCATCCTAGTATAGCCTCCCAGTTCAACATCCATTTTATCGCTGGTGCTGAAGTGACTGATGAGTTAATTGCAGAGGGCCGTGTAGTAAAGAGCGGCCAGCGAGTTGGTATATCTGAGATAACAGTGACCAACCAGGACGGCAAGCTTATCGCCAAAGCCACCGGCACAACCATTCCCGTGGCCAGAGTCAGCCATTGAGTACTTTTCTGCATTTCCGTTTTGGGCTAAAGGGAGCACCAGACAACTAGGGTGGCTCCAGGGTGTTGACAGAGTGATTTTAATTATGATAAACTATCTTATTAATCAAGAAGGTAAAAAGCTTATAGCAATGGTCACTTCTTATCACAGGTTGGAGAGAATTGCCTTCGTCTTTACCAAGCGCACTGGCGTGCGCTTGGGGAGGTTTTGATATAAGTATTTTAGACAAGTAAGTCTATTTAACTAAGTAATTTTGATATAAGGTACCTCCCAGGCGGGAGGTGCTTTTATTTGTAAGTAAATATGGTTGAGAGTCAGTATCCAAAATGATATCAAAGGAAAACGGGCATACCATTCCGCAGATTATTCGAGGCAACTACGAGAAGTGGGGCCACCAGACGGCTATGTGCATGAAAAAATTTGGTATCTGGCAGAGATATAGCTGGAAAGACTACTATGAAAACGTAAAATACTTCTCGCTGGGCCTCGTGAACCTTGGTCTGGAACCAGGGGATGTGGTTTGTATTATCGGGGACAATGAACCGGAATGGTTCTGGGGAGAGTTTGCCACTCAGGCGGCCGGAGGTATCGTCACCGGTATCTTCGTTGACTCTATTCCATCTGAGGTCAAATATATCGCGGCTCACTCTGATGCCAAATTTGCCATAGTTAATGACCAAGAGCAGACGGATAAGTTTCTGGAAATCAAGGATGAACTACCCTTGCTAAAGAAGGTCATTTACTGGGACCCCAAAGGCCTGAAGAATTACGACGACCCTATCCTTATCAGCTTTGCTGAGGTAATAAAGCTGGGCAAGGAATATGAAAAAACACACCCCGGCTTGTTTGAGCAGAATGTAGAGAAAGTCAAGGAGAATGATACCGCCTTTATTTACTATACCTCAGGAACTACTGGCTTACCCAAGGGAGCTGCCCTTACTCACAGAGCCCTGATAAATACGGCACAGGGATTCATCAGTCGCTATCCCCTAAACGAAAACGATGATTTGATTTCTAACTTTCCGGCTGCCTGGGTAGGGGATAGTTTCTTCGCCACTATACCCCATTTACTCACTGGAGCAAGGCTTAATTTCCCTGAGGAGCCGGAAACGATTGCTGAGGATACCCGAGAGATTGGCCCCAACTTCGTCATATACGGTCCCCGGCAATGGGAAGGTCTGGTCAGTGAGATTCAGGTAAAGATGATTGATGCCCACCCCTTAAAACGTTTCACCTATAACCTATTCCTGCCAGTCGGTTACAGAATCGCCGATATCAAATTACAGGGCAAAACACCAAATCTATTCTGGCGGGCTCTTTACGGAATAGCCTACTGGCTTTTATTCAGACCACTCAAGGATAAGCTAGGGCTAAGTAAAGTCAGGTTTGCCGTTACCGGAAGCTCGGTATTAAGCCTAGATACCTTTCGGCTAATCCACGCCATAGGCATTGAACTAAGACAGAACTATGGTAGTACCGAAGCTGGCCTTATCTCCTCTCATGGTAAGGGGGAAATCCACTTTGAAAGTGTCGGGCGACCGGCACTTGGCACCGAGGTCAGGATAACTGATGAGAGCGAACTCCTGGTTAGAGGTGATTGTATGTTCAACGGCTACCACAAGGACCCTGAGAAAACTGCGACTACCTTAATGGGCGGCTGGTGCCACACTGGGGATGCTGTTAACATTGACGATGCAGGGCACTTGATATTCATGGACCGTCTGGAGCATATGGGAGAGCTGAGTTCGGGGATTAAATATGCTCCTCAGTATATTGAAGGTAGGCTCAGGTTCAGCCCGTATATAAAGGACGCCATGGTCATTGGTGGTAGGGACAAAGAATTTGTCTCCGCTATAATAAACATAGACTTTACCATGGTAGGTAAGTGGGCAGAACGGAATAGTATCCCCTACACCACCTTTGTTGACCTGTCCCAGAAAAAAGAGGTCGCCGACTTAGTGCAAAAGGACTTGGTTCGAGTAAATAGTTATCTACCCGAGCCAGCCAGGGTAAGGAAATTCGTCTTGATGCACAAAGAGTTTGACCCTGATGAGGCTGAGCTTACCAGAACCAGAAAGCTGCGCAGGGACTTTATGGAGGAACGGTATAAAGAGTTAATCGACACCCTATATAAGGATAGGAAGGAGATAAATGTTAAGGCTCCGGTAACCTATAGAGATGGTAGAAAGGGGATGGTAACCACTAGTATCAAGGTGAGAACCGTATCGGAAGGACTTACAGAGAATGGATGAACTGCTACAATTTGTCATTACCGGTATAACCGTGGGCATGGTTTATGCCCTCATTGCCCTGGGCTTTGTTTTAATCTGGAAGTCCAGTGGCGTTGCTAACCTAGCATTAGGGCAACTGGTGCTGATTTCCTCTTGGTTTACTTATGGGATGCTGGTTCAGGCTGGGCTCCCGCTCTGGATTGGTTTTCCGGTAGTTATCCTCTTTGCCTTGGCTCTGGGCTGGATGATTGAGAGATTTGCCCTGCGCCCACTCATTGCCCAGCCTATCCTGTCTTTAATCACGGTTACACTGGGTATAGCCTTCTTTATTGAAGGCGCGGTGAGTTTTATCTGGCCGAAGAGTGTGGCTGCCCTACCTCGCTTCTTCCCGCAAGAAACTATCCACATTGGCACAGCCGTTGTTTCCCAGGAGTACCTGTGGGCAGCCGCTATCTCTCTAGCTCTATTTGGTCTTCTATCTCTCTTTTTTAAGTACCACAAAATGGGTATTGCCATGAGAGCCACGGCTGATGACCAGTTGGCCGTCCAGGCCTGTGGCGTTCCGGTAACCAAGATTTTTTCCTGGTCATGGATGTTCGCTTGTGCACTAGCTGCTATTGGCGGCATTCTTATGTCTAGCATTGGTGGCATCACCTTCGGCTTAATTGAAACCGGGCTTAAAGCCTTCTCAGTAGTGATACTTGGCGGGCTTAATTCCTTCCTTGGTGCTATCATAGCCGGCCCCATAATTGGTCTCGCCGAGAACCTCGGCGGCGGCTATCTAACCCCGTTAACCTGGTCAGGTATCAAGGAGATTATCCCGTTTATTATCATCATAATTGTCATGTTTCTGAAACCCTATGGGCTATTTGGCGAGGTTCGTATAGAGAGGATTTAAAACCAGATTTCCCGGCGGTATTCATAATCCCGCTACGCCAAGAGACCATGGCTGCTGGAGAAACCTGTAGAGAAAGGGTCTAAAATTGGATTTACCAGCCGGTACCCGTAATTATACCTATGCCCAGGATATGGCTATTTTTAGAACCAAGACCCACTGGGTATTGCTCTCGGTTCTATTCGTCATCCTGTTCACCGCTCCCCTGTATTGGGGAAATTACTGGTTAGGCGTTGCCAACTTAATCGGCATCACCATAATTGCCGCTACCGGTCTAAATATCCTGACCGGGTACTGTGGGCAATTATCTATTGGGCATGCTGGCTTCATTGCCGTCGGTGCTTACACCTCGGCGGTGCTAACTAACCGACTCGAACTCCCCTTCCTGGTAGGGCTAATCTCTGCTGGGCTTATTGCCGGGCTAATAGGAATGATTTTTGGTATCCCTTCCCTCAGGGTCAAGGGCTTCTACTTGGCCATTACCACTATTGCCGCCCAGTTTATCATCATCTGGGTTATCAATCACTGGACTAACGTAACCGGAGGTTTTAACGGTATCAGTGTACCACCGGCTTCAATCGGCGGTATCACATTCATCAGTCAAACCAGTCAGTTTTACCTAATCATGGTAATTGTGGTACTGGCAATCTTCCTCGCCAAGAATCTGGCCAGGACAAGGGTCGGTAGAGCCTTTGTTGCCGTCAGGGATAATGACCTGGCCGCTGAGGTGATGGGGATTAACCTCTTTCGCTATAAGATTCTCGCCTTCTTCGTTGGCTGCTTCCTGGCTGGAATCGCCGGTTCACTACTCGCCCACTGGATTGGTTTCATGAATGCTGAGAATTTCACCCTAATGGACTCAATTCTGTATATCGGCATGA
>CAZQZA010000012.1:0-18328 GCA_964597725.1 uncultured Dehalococcoidales bacterium
CAGAGCCAGTGCTCACGGCAAAACCATGCATATCAAGGTGCAGGGTGATAGATTCGCCCTCTATAAAGTGAAACGTAATATTCGCATTCTGCGGGAGTCTCTTCCAGCGATGGCCATTGAGGGTAGTATCCGGTATCTCAGCAAGTATTCGGTCGATAACACGGTCACGCATCGCTTGTAGCTGCTCGGTTTCTTGGGCGGTAACCAGTTCTACCGCTTTGGCGAATCCTACTGCGCCGGGTATGTTTTCCAGCCCTGCCCGAATGTCGAACTCCTGAAATCCTCCATCTACCCACTTGGCTATTCTTGTCCCCTGACGGATGTACAGCCCCCCTATGCCTTTTGGCCCGTGGATGGTATGACCAGAAACCGTGACTAAATCCGCAGGTATCCTCTTCACGTTGAGGGGAACCCGCGTAAAGGTATGAGTGGCATCGGTGTGAAAAAGTACCTCTTTCTCACGGCAGATGCGACCAATATTTTCAATATCCTGAATGGTGCCAATCTCCTGGTTAGCATGCTGGATAGAGACCAGAATGGTTTCATTTGTGATGGATTCTCTGAGTTTATCAAGGTTCACAAAGCCATCACTATCCACGTCCAGATAGGTCACCTGGAAGCCCTGCTTCTCAAGGGCCCTGGCGCTGTGGAGTACAGGAAAATCCTCGATTTTGGAGACAATTATATGTTTTCCTTTCCTGTTACCCAGAGCCAGTGCCACTCCCTTCAACGCCATGTTCGAGGATTCAGTGCTTCCTGAGGTGAAAATAAACTCTCCCGACGCCGCTCCCAGAGCCACAGCCAGGGCTTCTCTAGCACCATCCAGGACCTCTCGGGCTTCTATGCCCTGAGAGTAGGCAAACTCCGAGGTGGCCACGGCGTATGTACCGAAGAAGTACGGCTTCATTGCCTCCAGTACCCGCTCGTCCAAACGCGTGGCTGCTGAATTGTCCAGATATACCTGTCGTCTGTCTAACATATCTCCCTCCTATTATATGAAGAGGGTCACCGTTGATTCCCTGGCCTCATTCATGTAAGTGCCCACCGCACAGTATTCCGAAATCAAATCATCACGGAGGTCTTCTTTCCTTATCCCCATTATCTCCATGGTCATGTCGCAGGCAAGGATTTTGCCTCCCAGCTCCTTGAAATCCTGTAGCAGCCTCTCCAAAGATGCCACGCCAGCCTTTTTCATCTTCCGTTTCACCATCCACTTGCCAAGTCCCAGCATGTTCATCTTGGAGAGAGGGCCTTTTTCTAACCCTCCCTTCTTGAGACGTTGGAGTCCCCAGAAGGTGAAGAAAAGTGATGCTTCCATCCCCATGGCAAGTGCTCCATTGGTTATAATAAGAGCACTGTAAACCTTGTCCATATCACCACTGTGAACTATTATGGTAGCCTTATTAGCCATAGTACTTCCTCCCTCTACCTGCATATTTTTATCTTCCAGACCCCGTCTTTCTCTTGAATGTCGATAAGTTCCAACCCTAAAGCCTTGACGGCCATGGGTATCTCTTTCTTGGAAGCAGAGTGTGTTCCAATAACTTCCACTATGTCACCCGGCATTGCTTTCCTCAAAGCCTTGCGTGTTTCAACTAAAGGGACCGGGCAGGTTTCACCTGTGCAGTCCACCTTTATCTCAGACATCTCTTATTACCTCCTATAGGTCCAATTATACTATTATACTATCTTGGTTTATTGTTTATTACTCCACGTTTTAACAATCTTAACTCTCTATCATATAGGCTAATTATAGGCCGGGGAACAACCCTCTGTATATGACTTATGTCATCTTTCGGTGATATTGACGAACTGTTGCCGGTGAGCTAAAGCTAGATATTGCGTTTTGGATAAGATACACCCGACTACTGTAAAGCTAGACTGAAAGTTCTGTCTATTGTACAACTTGCTCTACCAAGCAGGATAAAAGGTAAAACTTTTGAGAAGAGTCTTGCCTTGGTCTATTAATAGAGAGTTCGAGTCCTACTTCCCCAGCTATTGGTAATTACATTACCTAAACTAGCTAGCAGTTAACCACTCTAAGTTGTTCGGAAACATTTATTCCAGTTCACTGATTGGTAATTATGCTACCCCAGGTTGGTCAATACTTGACCAAATACTCCGCTTATCCAAACGCCCCCTGCTCCTATTCTCGCCCAATAGCCTGGTATTTTCTCAATTGACCAGTCACATAGCTCGTCATACGAATCAGTCGTAAGGCCATATTTTTCATTGACAAAGCTAATGAACCGGGTCATGTTAGCTCATTTCCTGCGTTCCTCGGATGGCTCCCAGAGCAACTTTCCCATAGATACCTCCTTTCAAAGAGCTCTTATCCTTCATTGTGATTTAAGGCATTTTGCCTAACAGCCATGGACGAACTCTGAGTCTGTCTAATCTGTTTCAAATCCCAAAAGGGTATCAGCCCGCCGTATTACTTAGCAGTTCCAGTGTGTTCCCTTTATTATATCAGCTCCTAAAGCGGTATGACATCTTAGGTTCTTTAAACGTGTCAAGATTTTAATCTAATCCTCTCTGAGACTTTGTCAATCTCAAATACTGAAGCCAACCTGACGCGCGTTACAATAGGGATAAAAGTGCCGAGAGCTGGCACGCGCTTCTGAGAGTTCTTGACAAACCGGGAGTCGGAGCTTTATTGTTAACCTACTCATGAGAAAAGTTGTACTCGGCCTTAATAGCAGTTGAAATGAGAAATCCCAGATAAGGGGACTTATAACCTCGGATTTGAAGCCAAAAAGGAGGACGACATGTCTAATCGGCTGGAGGCAGCCAGGGAAGCGTCATTCAAGGTTTTTGGACAGGTTCATGGACCCACTATCCCAGATACGATTTGTGACCATGGAGAGGGCATCTATCTGATTGATCAGAACGGCAAGAAATATATTGATTTCAGCGGTGGTGCCCTAGTCGCCAACATCGGGCATGGTGACCGCAGGGTGACTCAAGCTGTCACGGAGCAAATGAAAAAGGTGTCCTATTTCTTCCGCGGCTTTTGGTTGAATGAGCGACTGGGTGAGTTGGCAGAACGCCTCATCAGGTTGTCTCCACCAAATCTAACGCGCTGTCAACTGACCAACAGTGGTTCAGAGGCTACAGAAACAGCCATAAAGCTTGCCCATCAATACCACTTGGAAAAGGGTAATCCGGAGAAGTTCATGTCGATAGGGAGGTGGCAAAGTTATCACGGAATGACCCTGGGTGCCCTTTCGGTTTCGGGACTGACAGGGCGCCGTGGCAAATTCGGTCAGATTCTATTTGGGTGGCCCAAAATACCAGCGCCATTATGCTATCGTTGCCCTTATGGACTGACCTATCCAAGTTGTAATGTGCGGTGCGCCTGGGCATTAGAGGAAATAATCAATCAGGTAGGCTCCCAATATGTTTCTGCCTTTTTTGCCGAGCCTGTTGGCGGTGCTGCTACCTCAGGCATGGTGCCAGTGCCAGAGTATTATCCCATAATCCGAGAGATATGCACCAAACATGATGTGCTCTTCGTAGACGATGAGGTCATATGTGGGTTTGGCAGAACAGGTAAGTGGTTTGCCATAGAGCACTGGGGTGTTAAGCCTGACATGATGCTATTGGCCAAAGGCATGACTGGTGGTTATGCCCCCATGGCGGCTGTACTAATTGATGATGACATCAGAAAGGTTTTTGCTGAGACAGATGGCAAATTCATTCATGGCTTTACTATGGAGGCCAATCCCGTTTGCTGCGCTGCGGCCATAACCGTTATCGATATTCTGGAAAAAGAAGGCCTGGTGGAACGGAGCGCCATACTGGGCGAGTATCTGCATAAGCGAGCTAGGGAGAAGCTGTCTCAGCATCCTAGTGTGGGTGATATTCGCGGGAAGGGCATGCTCCTGGGAGTAGAATTAGTTAAAAATAAAGAGACAAAGGAGTCATTCGACCCAGCCCTTACCGCCTCTTACCGTGTACACCAGATAGCTAAGCAGAAGGGATGCATGATTTATCCTACGGCAGGGGTAGTACAGGGGGTAAAGGGGGATCATTTTTTGGTTGGCCCACCCTACATAATCACTGAAGAGGAAATAGATACCGCCTTAGATATACTAGATGAGGCTATCACTGAGTTCGAGAAAGAGTGTGGTATGTAGTGGTAAAGCCAGTTTCGCATAATGGGGGATTTAATTTCGTTGGGGCTGTAGACAATCTCATATTATAATCTTGTCCACTAAGCTCAGTACTGGCACAGTTACTACCATAATCGCTGCATCTTGAAATATTTCAGGTAGCATTGCTTGAACAAAACTCAGGTGCACAACCAACCAGGTGAGGACACTAGAGTCCGTCACTGCCTGTTCCAGCCATCCGATAATAGGGTAGGCTTGAAGTAAAAGGGTAAACGCCACCATTCCTATAGCTGCATTGAGGATATTGAGGATGCCTCCAACTAGCCGGAAAAGAACTCCTTTATCCCAGGCTTTCTGAGTGAGTTTCCTCGGCAGGAGTAAGACAAAATATAATATGATGCTTATCAGGGCCAGCGTAACAAAAAACCCAACAAAGTTTGGCCACTTCTCTCCGGGCAGAAAGGAGAAGACATTAGCCAGCAAATGGTAGGAGACGCCAGTGAGGGGGATAGCGATGATAAGGGCTATTAAGGAAAAGAAATTCTTAACTGCTCCCTCCTTAAGTCCACCAATAAAGCTGAAGAATAGTATTATGACTGCCAGAATATTAACCCATATCATCATACCCCCTGCAGGGCATTCCCCATACAAACTATTGGGGCTATATTAATATACTTGTTCGCTGGCTGTCAAAGACTTTACGGTTTAAATCCAATCCCAGCACCAGGATTATGAGATAACGCACTACACGTCTTTTTATCTGTTCGTAAAACTTCTCTCTTTATCTTCACACTGCTATTTCGTTTCTCCCGGTTGCGTAGCGATTGCTATATTGGTAGAATAACCTGTGGCAGGAAATTCCAAGACTGCCTAATAGGAATATGTGCTGATGAGTCTGAATAGATATGCCTTGAAGGTAAAAGAGTTGAGATAATATCTAGGATTAGGTCGATAGAGACTGAAAAGAGCATTGCCGATATGAGTACTTTATTTTAATGGGAGCAAAATGAAGATTTTAGCATTAAATGGAATCCTAGGTTATGGATACCCAAAAACCTCGCTTGAGAATGGGTTAAAACAAAATCCAGATATAATTGGGGTAGATGCCGGTTCTACAGACCCTGGTCCATACTATCTAGGGGCGGGGATATCATTTACTTCCAGGGCGGCAGTGAAAAGAGACATTGAGCTGGCACTACCAGAAGCTTTAAGGAAGGACATACCATTTATCATTGGAACAGCGGGTGGTAGCGGGGGTGAGCCCCACCTAAGTTGGAACAGGGAGATAATTGAGGAGATAGCCGAAGAAAAGGGGCTACACTTTAAACTGGCTCTTATTCACTCTGAAATTGACAAGGAATATCTAAAGAGCAAGCTCGAGGAAGGAAAGATTAAATCTATGGGACCCATTCCAGAATTGACGAAAGAAGAAATTGATGAGAGCATACGAATTGTCGGTCAGATGGGAGCACAGCCATTTATCGATGCCCTTCAGAGGGGGGCTAACGTCATATTAGCTGGCAGGTCAAGTGACGCCGCTATTTATGCCGCCTTGCCACTGAAGGAAGGGTATGACCCCGGACTAGCTTGGCACGCTGCCAAAATAATAGAATGTGGGGCGATGTGTTGTGTTCCTGGCACAACCGCTGACTCTATCATGGCATATATGGAAAAAGACTGTTTCTTGTTAGAACCGTTGAATCCCGTTAGAAAATGCACTCCCACATCGGTAGCAGCTCACACTTTGTATGAACAGCCCAACCCATACTATCTGTATGAATCTGAGGGAATGGCGGATTTGTCACAGTGCCGGTATGAACAGTACAGCGACAAGGCCGTCAGAGTACACGGCAGTAAATTCGTAACCGCAGAAAAGCCCACCGTCAAGATTGAGGGAGTTGCCAAGGCTGGTTATCGCACCATATCCATTGCCGGTGCCCGAGACCCTATTATGATTGAGGAGATAGAGGAGATAACTGAAGCAGTTGGTGAACATGTAAAAGAGGTATTCGAAGACAAAATATCATCCCGGGATTATCAACTGCTCTTTCGGCTATATGGTAAAGATGGTGTTGAAGGAGAAACAGAGCCCAGCAAGAGGAAGGCTCATGAATTAGGCATAATTATCGAGGTGGTAGCCAAGACGCAGGAGATGGCTAACGACGTATGCGCTGTAGCCCGCTCAACCTTGCTTCATTATCCTTATAAAGGACGTAAGGCCACGGCCGGTAACCTTGCGTTTCCGTATTCCCCATCAGACATCCCGATGGGAGTTGGCTACAGATTTAATATATATCACCTGCTTGAGTTAGAGGATCCTTCCGAACTATTCCCTATAGAAGTAGTAGAAATTTGAAGGTGAGAAGATGCCAAAACTAGTGGAATTAGCTAAAGTGCTGAGAAGCAAGAATGCTGGGCCATTATATTTGACTTTTGACCTAATGTTCGATGAAAAAGAGGTTTATAATAGGGTGATAAAGTCTGGCAAGCTCACCAAGAAACTAATTTCAAGGTTTTACCATGTAGATGAGGAAGATGTTGCGGTCATCGACTATCCTGCAGCTTACTCCATAAAAATCACCGTGCCTCGAAGAGTTATTTCCGGAAGTATTGGGGACACAGATATATATGGCGCTCAGCAGCACGCACCATTGCTAGATGTAGAGATAGACTAAGAATCTGGCATTTCTGTAGGCACATCGTTTGGTAATCTATTCTCTCCGCTCTTTTCCGGTCAACATGAAGATATTGTCTTCCCTCATAACTTGGTGACACTTTTATCACTCCCCTTCTTTTGTTTTGTTCCTCTCTACAAGGTAGACAACCAGCAAAACAGTCCAACCAACAAAGGCCATAGCTATCAGTGGTTCGTGATGCCAGAAGTCAGACCACTGCCACCACACACCACCCGTAACAAGATAGTGGTGAACCAGCCCGAAAATAGCCGCCATTAAAGCGAGAATTGATAAATATAACCATTTTAGGCTGTTAGCCATCTTGCTCACCTCCGGCACTGGTCTTGCTCTCCTCTTTCCCCGTCAGCTTAGCCAAGCACTCCTGGCAGATGCTGTGAGATACTCCGTTTACACCCTCACTGTCCTTCTCTCCCATATCCTTACCGCACCAAGCACATACAATCTTCATTTCCGGTTTCCTGACTCAAGTTTCTTGTCTCTACTTCCATCTTAGGAGGCTGACATTTATTGCCCATAAAATAGCTGTTAAGATTTCATTAAAAATTACACGGATAGGAAAAAGGTGCTGTCTTGCTAGTTGGGTTTGCCCTAGGGAGAGAGAAATTAGTTTAGTCTTGCCATTTGGTGCGTTATATGCTGTAGTTGACTACTGGCATTTTTGTTGCCTTTGTGCTACAATAGACACAAATAGGGATTAAATAGCAGGATGGGACTCTGTATGCAAAACATAATTGCCGAAATTGACGCTAGGGAGGGAGGGGCTGGTAAGAATGGCTAAGAGAGGGACAAAAGATATACTTTCTCCAGACATCACCGAGCGCAAGTGGGTGGAGGAGGAACTAAGGGAGTCGGAGGAAAAGTATCGCCATCTCTTTAACAATCTCAATGATGCAGCATTTCTTGCCGATGTCGAGACAGGAATAATTATCGACACCAACCAGCAAGGAACGACCTTATTAGGAAGGAGCCGTGATGAAATCGTAGGTATGCATCAGTCAGAACTCCACCCTCTAGGCAAGGCTGACGAATATAGACAGAGATTTAGTACGCATATTCGGAAAGGGCACGCTGGAGACTTTGATGGCGAGGTCATTAGGAAGAATGGGGGAATCGTTCCAGTGGCAATCAGCGCCTCACTCTTAACCATAGGTGGGCAGTTCCTTATCTTAGGTCTCTTCCGTGACATCACCGAGCGCAAGCAGGCGGAGGAGGTGTTACGACAATCGGAAGAGAACCTAAAAACTTATTTAGAAAGCGCACCAGATGGAGTTTATCTTAATGATTTGAAAGGCACTTTCCTCTATGGCAACAAAAAGGCCGAGAAGCTCACCGGATACAAGAGGGAAGAGCTCGTAGGGAAGAGCTTTCTTAAGCTCAATCTTCTTCCCAAGAAACATCTGGCAAAGGCTGGCAAGCTACTGGTGCTTAACGTAATGGGAAGGCCGACAGGACCAGATGAGTTTGAATTGATAAGGAAGGACGGCAGCCACATATGGGTTGAGATAACTACTACTCCTATTGAGCAAGAGGGGAAAGTAGTAGTCATTGGCTTTGTCCGCGATGTCACCGAGCGCAAGTGGGCGGAACAGGAAATACAAGCTAAGAACGAGCAATTGAATGCGCAGAACGAGGAGCTTCAGTCGCAAAGTGAGGAGCTCATAACCCAGCAGCAAGAACTTATGGAGAAAACCAGGGAGCTGGAAGCAGTTAGTCGGGCCAAGTCCGAATTTCTATCCAGTATGTCCCACGAACTGCGTACTCCCCTGAACTCCGTTATCGGCTTTTCCGAGCTGATGCTAGATGGCATTCCCGGCGAAATTAACGACGAACAGAAACAGTGCCTTAGCGATATCTGGAACAGCGGACAGCACCTGCTAAATCTTATTAATGCTGTCCTTGACCTGTCCAAGGTGGAGGCGGGGAAGATGAAACTCAAACTGGAAAATCTTAGTCTGGCTGATACTATCGAGGATATAGCCCGAACGGTGAAACCAATGCTGGATGAGAATAGGCACAAACTGGCAGTCAGCATGGAGGAGGGGTTGCCTCAAGTTCGTGCCGATAAGAGTCGACTAAGGCAGATATTTCTCAATTTGCTGAGTAACGCTATCAAATTTACCCCGCCAGGCGGCAAGCTCGCTATTGATACCAGCAGGGAGGGTGATTGGTGTCAGGTCAGCGTGATTGATAGTGGCATCGGCATTAAGAAAGATGACCAGGAACACATATTTGAAGCCTTTACCCAGGCAGAGGCTTTACCCGATAGACAGAAGGAGGGCACCGGGCTGGGGCTGGCACTTACCAAGCAGTTCGTTGAGGCCATTGGTGGCCGGATATGGTTAGAGAGCCAATATGGAAAGGGAAGCAAATTCACCTTCACCCTGCCACTGGCAAGGGAGGGAGAGCCGTATCTGGAGAAAGAGGCTGGCAAATCTGGGCGGTTAGGGTAATTATTTCTGAGAGGAGAAACGGGCAGTGAATGAGAAGATATTAATTGTAGAAGACAACCCTCTACACATGAGGCTGATTGAAATGACCCTTAGAGCGAAGGACTATATCTTGCTCAAGGCAGCTAGTGGAGAAGAGGCGCTAGAAATAGCTACCAGGGATAAACCGGACCTTATTATAATGGACATACACCTTCCCAAAATGAACGGGTTTGAGGTAACCAGAAAGCTCAGGGAGAACCCGGCATTCAGCCATACTCCTATTATTGCTATTACTGCCTATGCTATGAAGGAGGACAGAGAGCGGGTTATTGAGTCCGGGGGCGATGCGTATACAACAAAGCCAATCAATACCCGTGAACTACCTGAGACGATTGCACAAATGCTCTCGGGACGAAAACAAGAGAACCGTGGCATCAATGGAGAAGGCAATGGGAAAGAAAATTCTTGTAGTTGATGATGAGCTTACCTTCGTTAGATTGGTTAGAACGACCCTTACCCACAAAGGATATGAGGTGCTCACGGCAAGTGATGGTCAGGAAGCCCTACGACTCCTGTTTGCTCATAAGCCAGACCTGGTACTTTTAGATGTTATGATGCCGAAAATGGATGGCTGGCAAACCTGTAGCCGCATCCGTGAGATTTCTGATGTACCTATCGTCATGCTCACCGGCAAACAGAAGTCTGAGACAGATATAGTGCGTGGGCTTGACTATGGAGCCGATGACTACCTTATTAAACCGGTGGGAAGCAGGGAGTTGGTAGCCAGAGTACGGGCAGTACTACGACGTGCTGAGTTGCCCCCTTCGGCAGATGTTGAGAAGAAACTCACCTATAGTGACGCTTTTCTCAGCGTGGACGTTGCCGAACGCAGAGTTATCGTGAGTGGAGAACGGGTGAGACTGACGCCAACCGAGTTTAAGTTGTTTGCGCTCCTGTTGGAGAATGCTGGCCGTGTTCTTACTCACAAACAAATACTGGAAAGAGTGTGGGGCTGGGAGTATGTTGATGATATAGACCACGTGCGCATCTATATCTGGCACCTGCGCCAGAAGATAGAGCCAGACCCGGCTCACCCTACCTATATCATAGCTGAACCTGGAGTTGGCTATTACTTCCGGAAAGCCACTTAATATGGGCCACCTCAATAGATAAGGTCTTCAGTTATCTTTCCTCTATAGTTATTCGTATTATGACATCACCCTGCTCAATTCTTTCGAGGATGTCCATTCCTTCTATTAACTGACCAAAGACCGAGTGATGACCATCAAGGTGGTGTTGTGGGGTGTAAGTAATGAAGAAGTGGCAGCTATTGGTATTGGGTCCGGTATTCGCCATTGATAAGGCGCCGGCAACATGGGTGTGCTCGGTGAACTCATCGGCAAAGGAGTAGCCGGGGCTGCCAGTTCCGGTTCCAGTAGGGTCTCCTCCCTGAGCCATAAAGTCGGGTATAACGCGGTAGAATGTAGAACCATCATAGAATCCTTCACGGGCGAGGAATACAAAGTTGTTGACCGTTAATGGGACATCACTGGCGAATAACTCCAGCACCAAATTCCCCTTTTCTGTTTCAATGGTTGCCGTGTACTGCTTACTGGTATCAATTTTCATCGGTGGTGGTGCTGAGTAAGTTTTGGGCTTTGGTGCTGCACCAGCGCATGATGCTGAAAGAAGTACTACCAGAACCAGGATGATGCCAGCTATTCGGAACAGACTCCTAGTTGTCATAGTTTGCTTCTCCTTTCCTATGAACAGGGCCAGTTAAGTGGTTTAATGTCCTCGTTCAAATCATATTCCCTTAGATTTTAACCTGTGAGTCGTCGGCAACATTGGTGCGACTCATTACTGGACACTTTAATTAGCTGAGCTGCCTTTGTCAAGCTGTAGCTCTCAGGCCAGGATTTTGACGTAGTTCTGTCTCACGCTGAAGGCAATGCGTGTTGACGTCATCTCATTTTCAGAGTATAGTTTATATCGAATTGCAAAGCCAAAGCGAAAGAATTTCGGTTCTCTAATCTGATGTTAGGGGGGCAACAACTGTGCGGCTATATGAATTTGAAGGAAGCGAAGTGTTTCACCGGGAGGGCATCCCTGTCCCCGATTGTGCTGTGGCAGTCAGTCCCCAGGAGGCACGGCAAAAAGCGGAGGCGATGGGTCTGCCGGTGGTCATCAAGGCCCAGGTGCTGGTGGGAGGTCGGGGTTTAGCCGGAGGAGTTCAGACTGCTGAGTCGCTAGACCAAGCGGAAGAAGTTGCCCAGCGTATTCTCAACTGTTTAATCAAAGGCTTGCCTGTGCACCGGGTCATGGTGGCCCAAAAGGTAGAGGTGGCCCAGGAGTTCTACTTAGGGGTTACCGTGGATGGATATAATGGTACCCCGATGGCCATCCTGAGCGCTGCTGGGGGGGTCTCTATTGAGGAGATAGCCAGAGCTCATCCCGAACAGGTCGTCTCTAGGCAAGTGCCCATTACCAAGGGTCTCTCCTTGCACGAGGCACAGCAAATGGCTCGGGAGGTAGGCCTGGATGGTGAGGAGCTGATGCAAGTAGCGGGCATTCTCCACACTCTCTATGGTGTTTTCCGTAAATATGACGCCCTAATTGCTGAAATTAACCCTCTGGTTCGAACTCCTGAAGGAACCTACCTAGCCCTCGATGCCAAGGTGGAGATAGACGATTCCAGCCTGTACCGCCACCCCGACTTCCAGGTGGTTCTGGAGGACAGTATACCCAACCCACTAGAGCGGAAGGGTCGCCAGATTGGCGTCACCTATGTGGAACTAGACGGAGAGATAGGGATTATCGCCAGTGGTGCTGGGTTGGGAATGGCCACCATGGACATTATCGGTCGGAGGTTTCGCCCGGCTAACTTCCTGGAAACGGGGGGAGCTATTACTGAAGACCTCCTATACCAGGTGATGGATTTAGTCCTGCAGAAGAAGGGAGTGAAAGCGGTCTTCATTAACGTCTACGGAGGAATCAATCCCATCCACGAGGGGGCCAAGGGAGTCGTCCGTTATATTCAAGAGCATGGGATTACTATTCCCATCGTGGCCAAGGCTCTGGGGAATCGCCAGGAGGAAACCTGGGAGATTCTGAAGGAGGGTGGAGTCAGCGTAGTTACTGAAGTGGCAACGGAAAAGGGGATAGAACAACTGGCCCGTCTGCTGGAAGGAGGAACGTGAGCATTTTACTGAACCGGGAGACCAGGGTCTTAGTCCAGGGTATTACTGGTAGGATAGGACGGGTCCAGACTAAATGGATGCTGGATTACGGGACAAATATTGTTGCCGGAGTTACCCCGGGTAAAGGGGGTGAGGAAGTAGAGGGCATCCCCGTTTACGATTCTGTTGCCGAGGCTGTCAGCAAGCAGAGGGCAGAGGCCTCTTTATTCTTTGTGCCCGCGGGCGCCGTCAAGACCGCAGCTGTGGAGACCATCGAAGCCGGCATTAAACTTGTGGTCATTATTACAGAGCGTGTGCCGGTTCATGACGTCATGGAGATCATGGCCCATGCCAGAGAGCGGGGTGTGCGGCTTGTGGGCCCCAATACCCCGGGTGTCATTACCCCTGGTGAAGCTAAGATGGGGATTATGCCGGGAATAACGTTCACTCCTGGTCACATTGGAATAATCTCCCGAAGCGGCACGCTATCCTACGAGATCAGTGCTAACCTGGCAGTTGCGGGCTTGGGCCAGAGCACTATGGTCGGCATGGGAGGCGACCCCGTGGTATTTAGCAGCATGCCTGAATTGCTGGAGCTCTTCGAAAAAGACCCGAATACTGACCTAGTGGTGATCATAGGTGAGGTGGGAGGCATTCAGGAAGAAAAAGCGGCCCAGTTTATCGCCCAGCAGATGACCAAGCCAGTAGTGACCTACATTGCCGGTTTAAACACCCCCGAGGGGAAACGAATGGGTCACGCTGGTGCCATCATCCAGGGTAGCATGGGCACACCGCAAAGCAAGATAAACGCCTTTCGGGAGGTAGGCGTGCCGGTTGCCGAGCACCCCCTGGAGGTGGTAGAGCTTGTTCAGAAGTGTTTGTAGATAATCAACTATACCCTGGATTTCTGCAGCATTATTTAGGTTTATATTCTGGAGAGCTTCTATACGAGCTTTTATAGTGGGGGTCCTTCAGATACGGGCACGAATCACCGCATGTTTTTAGCAGGCCACATTTAACGGTGAAGCTTCCGTCATCCCATTCAAAAATAAAGGCGCTGACATGCCTTATGGGGCAGTGTACACGGCGCCTTTCAACCATTTTGGTCATCTGCTAACCTTCCTCGCCGAGAAGCCTTAATTTCGATTCACGGCCCTCTCTTTTCCTGGCTATCAGTGTGAAAGCCCTGGGAACATCTGCCATCAGGGACTTTGATTGTTCCGCCGCATCCGAGTAAAATTTTATCATCTTCTCTTCTATCTCTACAGCTTTGTCCAAGGCCTCAGAAAAGCTTGCTTCCTCTGCCAGTTCAGTTTTCAACGTATACTCATCCGGATTCAGGTTAAAGGCAAAACAACCCTCAATGGCATCAGTGATAACTCCGTAGTACGCCCTTTCAATCTGTACTATGTTTTTTCTATTCTCTTTGACGAAGGTGAGGAGAACGTCCTTACCTTTTGGGTATCTCTGCGACAGCTCTTCATAGAACTTAGCACTGTCTTCTTCAAGTTTTCTAGCAAAACTGATAGTTGCCGAAGCCGTATTTATTTCCATCTATAACCACCTTTGAATGACAACTTTACCTTCGGTGAAGAAACGTATGGCATCTCTGCCTTGTCCGTGCAAGACGCCAAAGAAGGAGTCCTTCATTCCGCCGAATGGGAAGAATGCCATAGGCGCCACGATACCAATATTTATGCCAACGTTACCCGACTCAATCCTATATTGGAATTCTCTGTCTTCCCCCCTTTCTTTTTTGTAGAGTTAAGCGGTCTATTCCTCAAAAGATGTTTTCAACCATGAATAATATGAGAGCATAGAGTATTGCTCCAGCAACAAAACCATTTCAATGCCGCGTCTTGTCTCTCCCCTTGATTCATCGATGGTCTTGCCATGTTCCATTGTCTGGACTCTGCTAAGCTCCTCAAAATTCTCTTCTAATAACTCTTTCAACCTGAAGAGACACCTTACCCTGGCAAGTGGAGTCGTTCTCCTCCATTCAGGGAAGGCCTCTTTAGCTGCTTTTACCGCCGCATTTACTTCGTCCTTGGTTGACATGGGCACTTTAGCCAGGGTCTTCTGAGTGGTCGGGTTTAAAACATCTAAAATCTGGTCTGATTCAGATTCGACCCATTCGCCATCAATATAGTTTTGGAGCTTCATTACCTCTTTTATTGGTTCCTCTAGAATCGCCATATCATGCTCCCTTCTCATTGTATTGTTGTGCTGGATGTTTACTGCTATGTCTTTAGGGCGGAATATAGCATAGCCAAGTGGTAGCGTCAATGAAGGTGCCTGTAATTCTGATATGAGAGACAACAGGAAGCGTTCAGGTTCTGGCATGGAATGCTTAGGAAGCTGAACGGAGACAGCAACACGATGCACTATTTAAGGAACAGTCAGTCTCGGCTTCCCCATAAGAATATGGAGCATCCGAGAGTCAGTATAACCATGGCAGCACCCACAATAGTGAAACTGGTGTGGAAGCCGAGGCGGTCAATGAGGTAACCCAGTACTGGTGTTATTACGCCGGGGCCTCCCCGACTGCCGAAGTAGTAGATACCGAGTATTGTCGAGCGGTTACGCTCCGAGGTCTGGCCGATGATGTAGGCTTCCGACACGGGCATAGGCAGATGCCTAACCATGCCGATGGCGAGTAGTACCACAGGGATACCCCAGCCATAGGGTGCCAGGTTCAGCAGATAAATGATAGGGCCGGCAATTAGACTCGCCACCAGTACCACCGGCACCCTCCCTAAGCGGTCGGAGAGATATCCACCCAAAGGACCTGCCCAGAGACCAGCAGAGAAGACGAGGGCTAACATAGCCCCTGCTGATTCCTCGCTGCCGCCAAAGTGGTCGACGATAAACAGCGGGATAAACGATATTATGGAAAAAATCAAGGCCTGGCCGGCTATACTTAGAAATATAAGTGATGCCAAGCGGCGCCAACGGCCTGGAGTGGGCGGTGTCTCAGGGTCACTGCTGGTTATCCCAGGCTTAGTTTTCTCAGTGTATCCTTGCCGCCCCAGAAGCACATAAAACACTATTCCAAATATAATGGTGGGGATAGATAACCAGATGAATGAGCCGCGCCAGCCAAGGGTGGTGGCAATGGCGACAGCGATTAGCGGAGCCAGAAAGTAGCTGGCAGAGCCGCCTATCTGGTGAATACCCAGTACCCGCCCTCGGCTATTCGGCTCAACTGATGCTGAGACCAGTGGAGCGGAGGCTGGGTGATAGCCGCCACCCGTCAGTCCCAGCAGCACTAAGAAGACAATCATCATAATATAAGTTGGTGAAAGACCAACCAGAAGGCCGGATAGCGCCACACCGGAGATGCCTATAGTAATTAGTATGCGAGAGCCAATACGGTCGGCTAGCCACCCAGCCGGTAGATGGCTGACGCCATACGACAGAGTGAATGCTGAGACCACCCATCCTGCCTGAGTATAATCAAGGGCAAAGTCATCACGGATGAATGGTAAAAGTGGTGCCAGCAGTGCGCTCAGCAGGTGATGCGCAAAGTGTGCCAACACAAAGAGAGGCAGCATTCTTAAGAAAAATGATTGAGAGATGGGTTTCTTGATGACGGTTTTCCTTTCAATAATTACTTTAATTACTTTGTAAGTTCTAGAGTAAATTCCGCTGTATTGCGTTGTACCATTTGGGATTTCCGATGTGCATAACCTCTAGGTCAGGACAACTAATCTGTTGTAAATCTGTTGATTCAGCCATCTAGTTAGACTAAAATTATAAAGCCTTCTCGCCTCAATGTCGAATAAGTAACAAAATATTAGCATAGAGGATGGCAACTCACTTCCTAGGTGCATGATTGCTTGTGTTGACAACGTGGGGCATTCGAGGATATATTTCGTATGTATGACCTTCTAACTCTGCTTGATTGGATGGGACTTTGAAGTGAATTCTTTACCGGTTGGCAAACTGCCGGCGGCACTACTTAAAAGATTTATAGATAAGATTAAGATAGAGGATGAGCAGGTAGTCCTTGGCTCCTCTATTGGTGAAGACGTTGCGGTAATAAGATTGGGCAATAAACTATTGGTGGCTAAAACAGACCCGGTAACTTTCGCCACTGACCTCCTTGGCTGGTATGCAGTTCACGTTAATGCCAACGATATTGCCACTACAGGGGTGAAGCCACGCTGGTTTCTGGCAACAATCCTTCTGCCTGAACAATCCACCCGGGAAGAAGCTGAGAGAATCTTCGACCAGATTCTTTCGGCGTGTAATTCTCTGGGGATAACCCTGGTGGGAGGACATACCGAAATAACCTATGATTTCAAGCGTCCTGTCGTTGTCGGCTGTATGCTGGCAGAAGCTGAGGAGCAGCCTATAATAACCACATCTGGAGCCAAACCAGGTGATGACATTGTGCTGACCAAGGGAATCGCAATAGAAGGGACAGCCATTTTAGCTCGGGAGGCAGCGCCAACCCTGCTCTCCTCTGTATTGAGTAAGGATTTAGTCCAACGAGCGGCCAACTACCTTTTCTCTCCCGGTATCAGCGTGCTTAAAGAGGCACTGGCTGCATACTCGAAGGTAACGGTGAACTGCATGCATGACCCTACTGAGGGTGGTCTATCCACCGGGCTTGCGGAAATAGCCAGCGCCGCCCGTGTAGGAATTTTGGTGGAAGAAAACAAGATTCCTATTCTCGCTGAATGCAAGGTTATTTGCGATAGTCTTGGCTTAGACCCTCTTGGGTTATTAGCCTCCGGGGCTCTCATTATCACGCTGCCTTGCTCCGATTCTTCCAAACTGGTGGAACTACTACGTCAGATTGGAATCAACGCCAGCATCATAGGCAAGGTGATGAAGGCGGAGGAAGGGCTTAAGATGCTTACCGCGGCGGGGATACAGGATTTGCCTCAGTTTGAGAGAGATGAGCTAGCCAGGTTTCTGGATAGCCAGGTAATCGGCTAGGCTAGCTAAGCTATCAATATTAACCTTTGCCTTGACCATCATTTGCCGGCTACTCAGACTTTACAGAGCCTTCTAGCTCCAGTTTCTTGATTACCTAACACGCTAGAGTTTTTGGAGCGATGGAAAAACCATAAAAAAAGAGGTAATGTGCCACCAATATACTGGCCGAGTATATTCTGGCAAACAAATTTTTGCTCCTGCAAGGGGTTGCAATAATCCCTGGGATGTGGTAGAATTAGGGCGTATATGAAATCAAGAGCACCTGCTAATGAAGCATTCTCATAGTGTATCCGAAACTTTGCACGAATTAGGCTACCGCCTAACACCACAGCGGATAATGATACTGGAAGCCGTGGAACAAGCGGATAGCCACATCAGCACTGATGATATATACACGCAGGTTCATGCTCGGTATCCATATATGAACATTTCTACGGTCTACCGGACCCTAGAGCTGCTGGAAAAACTGGGCCTGGTAATAAAGACCGACTTCGGGGAAGGACGGGTTAGGTATCATCCGTCGGATAAGGGTCATCACCATCACTTGGTTTGCCAAAAATGCGGTGCCATAATTGACATTGATGAATCAACACTGGCTCGGCTCCAGGATGTATTACTTGCTCGGTATAACTTTAGCGCCTCAGTGAGGCATATAGCTATTTTTGGTCTCTGTGAAAATTGTAGGGATTAAATTTTTTTGACTATCTTGCTGCATACTATTGCAAGTGCATTAGATTGTATTAACGGCAAGAGGATGAACAGTATCGTTTTGGAAAATCTAAAATAGAAGGGATTTGCCTTTATGAAAAAATCTCATGCCCTCATTACCAGTATTCTCGTCTGGAGTCTTGTTATTTCCTCACTGCTTGGTGGTTGTTCTGCGACAACCACATCAAAGCTGAAGGTCGTTACCAGCATATCGCTGATTGCTCAAATAGTGGAGCGGGTGGGGGGTGAGATGG
>CAZQZA010000013.1:0-17758 GCA_964597725.1 uncultured Dehalococcoidales bacterium
CACGCCGAGTATTACCCAGCGATACCTATAAGTTGTCTCTGTAGTTTGACCCATAATTAATGCCTCTCAATCAAATCAACTCTTTGGCTAAAGGTCAATGTGTTACCATTTGCCCTTTAATTTGGGCGTGTTCCTTTAAGTTCTTGTATCGGACACCGGATACTGTGAAATGGACTATAGTTCGGCGTACAACGAGGCTGGTCTACTCTATGGCCCCGGTCTCGCGGAGGCGCTTGAAATCATCATCGGTGTAACCAAGCTCCCCAAGAATGTCCAGAGTATGCTCCCCGTAAGCGGGCGAGAGTGTCCTTATCTCACCCGGTGTCTCCGATAACTTTATAGGGATGCCTAATAGCTTTAACTTACCCACCCGGGGCTGCTCCACCTCCAGCACCATGCGTCGATGTAGGACCTGCGGGTCAGAAAAGGCCTCCTCTATCGTGTTAACCGGACCGTAGGGGACGTCTATTTCACTGAGGAGCTTTATCCATTCATCTCGGGTCCGCGTACTGAAGAGCTGTTCCAGCTCGGCGATAACCGCCGCGGATTTTTCCGAAGGTTCTATATAAGGGATTAAGTCCTCTCTTTCTATTGCTCTGCAGAATCTCTCCCAGAACCAGGGCTCCATTATTCCCAGGGTGATGTGCTTTCTATCCTTACTCTTATAGATGTTGTATGCCGGGGATTCCCCGAAGAAGCGTCGGGGTAATTTCCCCTTGATAAGGTATTCAGTTCCCGTGGTCCAATGCCAGGCGATGACGCCATCGAACATGGAGACATCTACATACTGGCCCTTGCCTGTTCTCTCCCGGACGAGTAAAGCGAGGAGGATTCCCGTGATGGCCTGGGAAGCTCCGCCACCGAGGTCAGCTATCTGAGTCCCGATGAGCACCGGGTTGCCGTCCTTACCACGAGTGGAGTCGAGAATCCCAGAGAGCCCCAGATAGTTTACATCATGACCTGGACGGAGGGCATAGGGTCCATCCTGTCCATACCCCGAGAGGGAACAATAGATGAGGTGGGGGTTCAGTTTCCTCAGGGTGTTATAATCCAGCCCCAGCTTCTTCATAGTTCCGGGACGGAAACCCTCCACCACCACATCCACCTTCCTCACTAGCTGGTAGATGACCTCCTTCCCCTCGGGGACTCGTAGATTAAGGGCCAGGCTCTTCTTGTTGCGGTTTAGGGCAAGGTAGCGAGAGGATAGGTCATCGGTAAACACAGCAGGAAGGTCGGCATTGTTCCGCGGCACTTCTATGGTTATCACCTCGGCTCCGAAGTCCGCCAGAAACATGGTGCAATGCCGACCCGGTCCATAGCGTGAAAAATCCAACACTCTTACTCCGTCAAGGGCGCCCATGAATAACCTCCTATCAGTTTCTCTATCAGGGCTTTATTTCGGTAGAATTTCTTTATGCGCCTAGGCAGAACATCAAAAAACTGACCCCCCTTCTGGCGAACGGTATTGGTCAGCTCGTCAAACACCATCTGTAGCTAGCAGTCTAACAAACTCAGGTCAAGTTGTCAAGGCGCAGTGCCTGGCCAAACCTGGTCCGAAGCTAGCGGAGCTTTTGGTACTTTTTCCCAAGGGTCTCAGCAAATTTAATGACGGTAGGGTGGGCTTCATGCATGAGCGGTGAGCCGTGACCAAAGCACATAACATCAAAATCTAAGCTGGCTAGCCTCTTTATTGAGTGAATTTCTTGCGCTATATCAACAGTGAATGCTTTTGAGGGTAATCTCAGTCTAAATCTGTGAGCAAGCACATCGCCAGCAATGACTAACCGTTCCTTTGGTAGAAATAGGGAGATGCTCCCTGGGGTGTGACCCGGAGTGTGCAATACCTTGATGCCTCCAAGTATCGGAAGCTCGTCACCATCATTAACCAGTATATCCACCGCCACTGGAATAGTAGTCCATAGCCTATGCAGAGGAGCTAGGGTCTTACTCAGCCACCTTGGTTTTGCTGGTCCTGGCTGTGGTAACCGGCCATCAATGTAGGGAGCATCGGCAGGGTGTGCCATAACCTTGGCTCCGGTAGCTTTCTTCAGTTCGGCTAGGCTGCCAACATGGTCAGCATGATGATGGGTGATGATAATATTGGCTATGTCAGCAGGAGAGTAGCCAAGCTGCTTTACTTCTTTGATTATGTGTATAGACCTGCCCTTGAAACCGGTGTCAACCAGAGTCAGGTTATCACTCGCCAGCAGAAATACATTGGCACCCCAGACTCCAGCGCCCCATATGCCACTAAGCTGATATAATCTAGGTGTTATCTTCTTCATAGTTACCCTGTCGATTTCATACCAACTAAATGTATAAATAGTTTATACCAAACCTTGGTTGGAATGCATCCAATTAGCCAGGATAACAAGCTTGACGGCTAGATGCCGTATGTGTATTATTATTAACAAGAATGGTGGGGGATAATTGAAGTGAGAAATTCCGACTGATAAAGGAGCTAGGGTAAGGCATTATGATAGTTGAAATGAGAACGGGCACCAACCCAGACGAGATAGATGGCGTAGTGCAGCGGGCTAAGTCGCTGGGGCTGGGTGTTCAGTTGAACTTAGGCACTGACAAAACGGTAGTCGCTATACTGGGAAGCACTACAGGACAATTGCCCACAGATATCTTTGCCGTGCTCCCTGGTGTAGAAAGCGTAACCCGGATTATGAAGCCTTACAAGCTCGCTTCTCGGGAATTTAAGGCAGAGGACAGCCTGGTTTCCATCAATGGGATTGAGGTTGGTGGTAGGCGTATCGTGGTCATGGCAGGGCCTTGTGCTGTGGAAAGTGAAGAACAGCTTATAGAGGCAGCCCGTGTGATAAAAGAGTCCGGGGCCTGTGTCTTGCGGGGTGGTGCCTTTAAGCCACGCACTTCTCCGTTCAGTTTTAAGGGTCTGGAGGAAGCCGGTCTGGAATTGTTGGCGCGGGTCAGGGAGCAGTTCGGCATACCGGTAGTCACCGAAGTGGTAGACCCCCACGATGTTGGCCTGGTATCCAAGTATGCCAATATCCTTCAAGTTGGTTCCCGGAATATGCAGAACTTCGCCCTACTAACCAGTATTGGCAAGACCAAGTGCCCGGTTGTTCTGAAACGCGGCTTTTCGTGCACTGTTACCGAATGGCTTACCGCAGCCGACTACCTGCTGGCAGAGGGGAATAACCAGGTTATTCTATGTGAGAGGGGAATCAGAACATTTGAGGACAGTGCTCGCTTTTCTCTGGATGTTTGCTCCATACCAGTAGTCAAGCGATTTAGCCACTTACCGGTGATTGTTGACCCCAGCCACGCCGCTGGTCACTACTCACTGGTGCCGGCGATAGCTAAGGCAGCGGTGGCGGCTGGTGCCGATGGGCTTCTCATTGAAGTTCATCCCAACCCGAAGGAAGCCCTAGTGGATGGTCTCCAGTCCCTCACACCTTCAGACTTCGCTAGGTTAATGGAAGAACTCCGCTCAATAGCTGAGTCGGTGAACAGGTATATCTAACGGTGGCATAAGAACCCGAATAATTGACTGCGCATTTGCCTGCAATCTCTATCCCATCCGCTCCCAGCTACAGCTCTTCCCCTCAAATAATCAACATCGCGTCGCCAAAGCTATAAAAACGATACTTCTGAGCTATGGCTTCCCCGTAGGCTTGGCTAATAAAATCTCTACCGGCGAAGGCAGTAACCAACATTAACAATGTCGACCTGGGAAGGTGAAAATTGGTAATAAGAGCATCCACCATGCGGAATTGGTATCCAGGTAGGATAAACAAACTTACCCAGCCCTCAAACGGCTCCAAAACAGATGCTTTGGCGTTCTGAGCTACCTGCTCGATGATTCTCACCGTAGTGGTGCCAACACAAATAATTCTCCGCCCTTCTGTTTTAGCTTGAGATAACTGGCTGGCTACCTCTTGAGTTATCACACCATATTCCTTATAGATAGGATGCTCGAGTGGGTTATCCTCTCTAACCGGTCGGAAGGTATCAAGTCCCACATGAAGGGTGACAAACTGGCAGTGAACCCCCTTTTGCTCTATCCTGTTGAGCAATTGAGATGTGAAGTGCAGGCCGGCAGTCGGTGCCGCCACACTGCCAGCTACGGCGGCATATACTGCCTGATAACGCTCAGGGTCAGTCAGGGGGACGTGTATATACGGTGGTAGGGGAATCTCGCCCACCCTGGGTAGTAGTGTTTCATCTGAGAAGCGTATTACCTTTATTCCGTCCTGCTTCATCTCGGTTACTTCAGCCAGAATCTTAGTCTGTCTACCACCTACAGAATCGTTGGTTACCTCAACCCGGGTGCCAATATTAACCCGTTTACCAGGCTTGACCAGTGCCTCCCAGAAACTGGTATTAAGTCGGCGTAGCAACAGAATCTCTACTCTCCCACCACTATCAACCTTCCTCCCACGGAGACGGGCCGGAATTACCCGACTATCGTTGAATACTAAGACATCCCCAGTCCGTAAATAGTCAACTATTTCCAAAAACTTGCGGTGCTCTATAGAGCCATCGCTGCGGTTTAGCACCATGAGCCGTGACTCATCCCTTGGTTCAATGGCGGTTTGAGCAATTAGTTCCGTAGGAAGAGAGTAGTCAAAGTCGCTGGTTTTCATTATTTATAGTATAACCCGCCCCCGAAAATTTTGTCTAACACCTCAATTTGACCAGCTAAGGGTGCGAAAGTATAATCCCATTATAGGGGTGGGGGATGAATAACCGACCGCAGACCACTAGGGTGGCTTTAGATACCCTGGGCTGTAAACTCAATCAAGCCGAGACCGAGCTTCTAGCCAAACAATTTGCCGAGGCCGGGTACCATCTGGTATCTCCAACCGAGGGGGCTGATGTCTACATACTCAATACCTGTACAGTCACTCATATTGCCGACCGCAAAGCTCGCCATCTGCTCAGGTTAGCCCATCGCCGAAACCCATCTGCTGTGTTGGTGACTACTGGTTGCTACGCTCAGCGAGCGCCCCAGGAGTTGTCTCAGATTGAAGGGGTTAGTTTCGTCCTGAACAACGATGAAAAACCGCAGCTACTACGGTTGCTGAAAGAGTCCGGTTGCCTAAGTAATCCTGCTCAGGGCCCTACTATTAGCCCACATATTAGGACTCGCTCTCTCATCAAGGTTCAGGATGGCTGTGATAGCTTTTGTGCCTACTGCATTGTGCCTCTGGTTCGGGGTAGAGAGAAAAGCCTGCCTACTGACCAGGTTATTAGTGAGGTCAAACACCGGGCTAGTGACGGCTATAAAGAGGTGGTGCTAACCGGCACCGAGATTGGTTCGTATAATTATAATGGCGTTAATCTAAAGGGATTGCTGGAGCATATCTTAGCTGAGGCTCCCATAACCAGATTACGGCTATCCTCCCTCCAGCCTCAGGAGATAACCCCGGAGCTTATTGGGCTATGGCGTGATAACCGACTATGTCGCCATTTTCACCTGTCCCTGCAGAGTGGCAGTGATGGGGTACTCAGCCGGATGAAACGGCGCTACTCTGTTAGCGACTACCAGCGGGCAGCCTCTCTGATTCGGGCTTTGGTGCCTGAGGCAGCAATCACCACTGATATTATTGTTGGCTTCCCCGGTGAGTCCGACGAAGAATTTGAAGCGAGCTACAATTTTTGTCGGCAGATGGGCTTTGCCCGCATTCATGTCTTTCCCTATTCGCCCCGCCAGGAGACGCAGGCTGCCCAGATGCCAGGCCAAGTAGGGGCTCGAGTTAAACGAGAACGCAGCGAGCGGATGCTGGCGCTAGCTAAGGAGAGCGCCCAAAACTTCAGCCAGCAATTTCTGGGTAAGACGATGGCGGTATTATGGGAAAAGCAGACAAGTGGCATCTGGTCTGGCCTTACCGATAATTATATCAAGGTGTATACTAGAAGTAATGAGGATTTAACCAATAAGCTTCTACCGGTAAAGCTGGTGGAAGTTAGGGATGGTGGGGTGTGGGTGGAGGTAGAAGGAGGTGATTTATATGACATGCCCAGTTTGTAGTGGTCAACCTTTACCAAAGGATTGCTCTGTTGTTGAGGAAAAAGGCAAGCAGGTTATTGTCCAGGGCCGGGTCAACGCTATCATACCGGCAAATTACACTTACTCCCCATTCGCAAACTACTGGACAGTGGCTCTGTACCCACGACCGTGGAGAAGTGGAGATAGGGTTAAGTACATTAAATTCGCGACAAAGCAGGAACTTTACTCCTGGTCATTTGAACGAGATACATATTTCGTTGTTCATGGGTGTCTACATATAGCAGATGGAAAGCACTTAGTCTTTGATGTTACACACGTAGAACCTGTTAGCAGTTGACCATTCCCACGAAACTATCAATTTTGTATATTATGTTGTCTTATCCAGCTTCTTGATAGGGTTTTGAATTTGCAGGACACCTTCGTCTGGCAGAGGCCACAACCCTCACCTCTGTTTCAGTCTGTCTCCTGACGGTCTTGCAGAAGGCCTTTCATAGTCTCTTTGACAGTCGGACTCGGCATCAGGAAGCTTTCTTCCGAGACATCTTCCTCAATGACCCTCAGATTCTCCAGCAAGGCGTAGAAGTTGATAGCCCAACCAATGCCAAACACCGGGGGAGTAAAAACTCGGCTCTCATAGGGATTCCAGAAAGATTCTTTTAACCTCTCAATGGTAGGTATCCGAAAATCGTAGGGGAAAATACCGGCTACCACCTTCCCGTGCCACTCTCTTTCCTCCTCAGGCTTTTCCAACTCCTGAAATACCGCCGCTAGGGTAACAGCAACCACAGCAACCTGAAGTATTCTGGTAAACCATTCCCTGTACATGCCTACTCCTTTACCTACTTGATTCTACCCTAAAACCACCGAGGTTTCAATACCGAAAGAGTTATTTAGTGATAATTGTGTCATCAAGTGTATAATAAATTTAAGCAATTGGTAAGCCTCCTCGGTTCTGGTAAGACAGCGCTAAATGACTGGACCAACGGTAAAAATATTGGGGAAGTTACCGTAGTTGATTATCTCGGCCTTGGTTTGCTTCCCCGAAGCCACAGCCAGGGCTTCTTGATATAGAGCCTGCCCTGCCCGGGCGATGTCGGAGCCGGCTTTGTCCGCTAGCTCAACAAATACATCTATATGAACCGTCAGCCGTTCATAGGTAATGGGGTTACCGGTAACCTTAATGACCGGGACAAAAGGGAACCCTTGTGGGGCACCAAGCCCGGTGCTGAAGATGATGACCTGAGCCCCAGCCGCTCCCAGGGCAGTGAGAAATTCAGGCTCTCGCCCTGGGGTATCAACTATAAACAATCCCTTGCCCTGAGGCCGTTCTCCATACTCATAGACCCCCTGAATGGGTTTGGTGCCTCCCTTGACAATGGCACCCAAGGATTTTTCCTCGATGGTGGTTAGTCCTCCAGCAATATTGCCAGTAGTAGGCTGTCCCCCTCTCATGTCAAATCCCATAGCAGTGGCTCTTCTCTCCATGCGGGCCACGATGTCCATGATTTTGTTCGCCACCTCAGGAGTAGCCGCTCGACGGGCGAGAATATGCTCAGCCCCCATGAATTCTGTGGTCTCTCCAAAGATACAGGTACCACCTTTATCGATTAACAAATCGCAGGCAACTCCGGTCGCCGGGTTTGAAGTCAGCCCTGAGGTAGTATCTGAAGCACCACACTTCACACCGAGTACCAGCTCAGAGTCAGGAAACTCCTTCCTCTTTATTTTGGAGGCGTCGGCTACCATAGTTTGGGCAAGTCTAGAGCCTTGAGTCAGGGCAGCAACAGCACCCCCTACTTTTTGAATCACAACCTTTTCCACCGGCTTACCCGACTCAGCAATACCCTCAGCTATCTTATCGACTAATACTGATTCGCAACCTAAACTTACCACCAGTACCCCGGCTAGATTAGGATTCCAGCCTAAAGAAATCAGGGTTCGGGTTACTTGGTCAGAATCTGGCTGCGTGTGGCCACAGCCCTCACTATGCAGAAAGGGGGCACAGCCTTTAACCTGTTGGGATATCCACCAGGTTACGTCGTTGGCACAGCCCACGGTAGAAATAATACCGATATAATTTCTGGTGCCTACAGAACCGTTCTGGCGCCGATAGCCGAGAAAGCTCACTTTGCTCCTCCCTTTAAATCACCCCGTCCTCGCCTACTAACCACATTGTGTATATGAACATAATCGCCAGGTTTTATGGTAGTAGTGGAGACACCGATAACCTCACCATACTTAATCACCGGTGAGTCAGGCTCTATTTTAGACAGGCTGAACTTGTGGCCGAAGGGTACGTCGGTAGTCAGCTTTACTTCTTGAGTCTCTCCACTAACCTCTAGTTCCAGAGTATCCCCGGCCTTTAGCTCGGCTAGGGCGGTAGCCACGTTATCCTTGGGACTCAGAACGACCGCTTTCTGTTTCAACTCAATTACCTCCTGGTGAGTTTAGCATTGTACCGACTCTCTGCTTCATTGGCTATCAGGTTTGCCGTGGGCCCGTCTACTTGATGCTTGTTTATAATACAACAGGGCAGGTTGGCGTTCAAGGAGGTGTGCTGATTAGTGTGTTTAGAACTACTTTTCTACCTGCCTCGGTCATACCTTTATAATCTTACTGTGGAGAGTAGTGAGTCCACAGTATCATATTCCCCGTGGCCCCAAGTGAAATGGCGTCAAATATCCCTCTCATTTTAATTATAACCCTTGATTCGGAGTTTTTAGCTACCAGCGACCAGCACTCGCTCCTCACCAGAGTAGACAGATAAGCAGCTGCTACGGGCATAACCCACTAAGGTGATGCCCAAGTCACTAGCTAGCCTGATAGCACGCTCCGTTGGTGAACTTCGCGAAACAACTATCGGAGTCTGCATTCTTGCTGCTTTAAGTACCATTTCCGATGAAAGACGCCCGGTCGTCAGTAACAGTCTATCCTGGGTTGATAGCCCTCTCAGTAGACATTCACCCTGAATCTTGTCTAGCGTGTTATGCCTCCCAATGTCTTCAGCGATTACCAAGAGATTACGGGTATCAGATAGTGCTGAGGTATGTACACCACCACATGCCCGAAATAGTTGTGCCTGCTGCCGTAATCGCCTCATCAACGAGGACACTTCCGCTGGTGTCACTACCAGGTCTGAATCTACTCTCCGTCCCTGGCTTTGGAAACCAATACCACCGCTGCAGCCACGGACTAAGCGTCGTACTGGTTGTGGATGTTCAGTTTTGCTCAGCCTGACATCAGCTAGTGATTTGTCCTCATACACCTGTACGCTTACCACCTCATTCATGTCAGTGATTATACCCTCAGAATAGAGGAAACCAACCACCAAACAATCCAACTTAAGCGGGGTACAGATAATGGTAACCAGTTCTTTACCATTTATATTGATACACAAGGAGAACTCCTTGGGCACCGAGGCTGATGTCTTGAGCCATTCCCGGTTGACGAAACGACGGTAGGTTATGTCCTGAGCACCACTTATACTTTCTGGTGCTGACTTGTTGATTTGTTCATGCCTGGCTATATAATCTCGCTCATATTTGCCGTTCATGACTATCTCCGTAGTATTTTCCTGAAATCTGTTAAATTTAGCTAATTTTAACATTATAGTTTGGAGTTGTCAGCCTTACTACCGACGTTATATGCGGTAAGCTTCAGCATATCTCTCTTGACTATTCACTATGCAAAAAAGGAAAGCACTGCCATGAAAGTGGTTGGTGAAGAGATTGAGATGCTAGGTAATCTCTATTCAATAGTTGCCTGATTTTGTGTTATACTGAAGCTAGACTAGAATGACTTAAAGATAGGGCAAGGAAGGAGAAAAGAGATGCTAGTACAGGGTTTTATGACCAGAAATGTAATTACTGTCTCACCTGATACTGCGGTTGTAGATGCTCTGAAAATCATGAAAGAACATAATTTCCGTCGCTTGCCGGTGGTAGATAAGAATGGACGGCTGGTAGGTCTGGTTACTGAGTCTAGGCTTGAGCGGGTGAAGCCTCAGACCACTGCCCCTCTCCTTTGGCAAATCACTTATCTTATATCCCATACTACTGTTGGCGATGTCATGCGGAAAAGGATGGTCACGGTTAAGCCCACTGATACAGTTGAACAGGCGGTCGCCAAAGCTCAATCAGCTAAGGTGGGGACCGTGATTGTTGTTGACGGGGGCAAAATTGTGGGCATTTGCACTACTAACGACTTCTTCTATGGAGTTGTAAACCCAACGCTGGGTATAGGCGAACCTGGTACTCGGATTCTTATAAATGGAGGTGGTGATGGCAAGTCTGCCGAGAAGATTATCAGTTGTATCAATAGGTTAGGGGTAGGAATAAAGATAATATGGACATCACCATCTTCTACGGCTAAAGAGACTGACCTCACCCTGCAACTGGACACTGAAGATGCCACCACAGTCGTCAAGGAATTGGGGAAATTGGGTTATGAAGTTGTTGTAAGACGGCGCTAGATTGTGTTTTCTTGTTTTAGGCTCAAATGCCAGCGTAGCTCAGGGGTAGAGCAGCGGTTTCGTAAACCGCCGGTCGTCGGTTCGAATCCGACCGCTGGCTGTGCTTGTTTTAGAGTCTGTTGTTGGCATTTTGCCGACAAGACGTTTAGCATCCACTGGCACAGGGTAGCACATCAGGCTTAGAACTCCAAAACCGCAGGTCGGGGGTTCGAGCCCTGCCACTCCTGCCAGTTTCTGAAGGTAAAATGCCGTTTTTATAAGCCTTTCCCCGGCAATATCTAGTTATTGCCAACGCTTTTGCCAACGGAATGATTCCCCAAGCTCATCTCGAAAGGGCAACTAACCACTTCGTCAGAATGTTGAGGCACCCTTATACTTCGTCCGGCAAACGTCGATTGCGTTGCGCATACGGTGGTGCTATGATTTCGTAGAGCAGACATAATGGCGAATCGGCGACAGCATACTATTCCTCAATTCTACTTAAGACAATTTCTCAGTCCTGGTTGGGTTTATCCTCGTGGGAAGGAAAAACCCCGTCATCACAAGAGTCCAACAAGTATTGCGGTGCATCAAGACTATTATGGGCGAAATAAAGCAGCGAGGAAACCTTTAGATGAATTGAACAAATACATAGAGAACAAAGGAGCCCCCTCTTTTACGAAACTATTCAAAGATATTAAATCTATTACAGATTATGATTGGTATGTCCTATCCTTTGTATTTGCCAACATCTTTGTTAGAACTCCTGCTCATATTGAAGAGTGGCGTGATGCTGTGCTCAAAGGGACTGGTGCGATCAACACGAAAGCTGAGAAAATGATTGATAGGTTAATTTCAGCTTCACTTGAAGGTAGTGATCTTTCTGAGTTCCGTTCCGAAACAAATAATGAATCGTCTGCTACTTTAAAACAATTGAACGAGTATGCGGCTAAATTAAAGGCTATTGGAGGTCATCGTATTGCTGCATACGATTTATTCTCTAACCTTCCGGACATTGCTGAGTACATTCGGCAGATGACCTTCATAGTTTGGGAAGCACCAAACAACCATTTCTTTTTAACTTCTGACAGACCGTTAGTACTTCAAAGCAGAAAGACCGGTTCCCGTGCTCACGCTGGTTGGGCGAAACCTGATGCTTTAGGTACAATTGCAGTCTCTCCAAGTCGTTTCTTGACTGTGTTCTACTACAAGCTTTCTGGCATATATCTGCTTAAAGCTACTCCAGATCAGGTGGCGGGTTTGAACTTAGAGACTATCAAATTTGCGAAATATGAAATCTACAGCTCCTTTGAGTGTTCTGAGGCTTATAATTGGATGAGGGTACTTGGCCACTGAAGTCGCTGGGATTGAGCTTTTGCTATACAGGTGGTTAGAATCGAATCTGGAGGGTGGGCTCAATTCTTGTATCGTCTGCTTATACTCGAACTTGAACAAAAAGCCAAAATGTTACAAAATTCAACCCTCACGGTTCTGTTTATATCTTATTATTCCATGTTAGTAGATGCCTTCTTAATGTTACTCTTTAACACACACCAAAGGCCCTTCAGTATGATAAAATAAAAGGGGCTATAAATTAGGGGGTAAATTTTGCTACATATACTACTGGGCCAGGATGATTTCTCCTGCCGCCAAGCTCTTGAGGAAATAAAAATGGGTATTGGTGACCAGACACTTCTGGCAACAAATACTACCACCCTTGATGGTCAACAACTTTCCTTAGACCAATTGAGAACTGTCTGTGAGACAGCCCCCTTTCTAGCCGAAAGACGCCTAGTCATTGTCAATGGACTACTGGAGCGCTTTGAGCCTAAGAGTAGAGCTAGACGAAAGGTGAAAACTGCGTATACTGTTAACCAGCAAAACGAATATAAATCATTTAGTTCCTGTATTACCCAGATACCTGAGAGTACCATCTTGGTGCTAATAGACGGTCGGATAGGAAGCAATAACCCCCTGCTCAGGGAGCTTTCGGCTAAGGCGCAGGTAAAGTCCTTCCCCCTGTTGAAAAATGATAGGCTGCGGCAGTGGATTGGGCGACGGGTGAAGCGGGAGGGGGGTAGCATATCCGTGGAGGCATCGAACCTGCTGACTAAGCTTATAGGTAGTGACCTGTGGATTATGGCCAGTGAGATTAATAAGCTAGTCCTATTTACCTCAGGACGTTGTATTGAGGAGGAAGATGTTAAGCAGTTAGTAAGCCATGCGCAGGAGGCTAATGTCTTTGCTATGGTTGATGCTATCCTGGAGTCTAAAGCTGGGGTAGCCGAGCAGCTACTGCAGCGATTGCTGGAAGGTGGTTCTGCCCCTGCCTACCTGCTGGTTATGCTTTCACGGCAGGTCCGAATGATAGTTCAAGCCAAGGAATTGAGAAACCAGAGGAAAGCTGAAGCCGAGATTCAGGATAGATTGGGTTTGACCGCGGAGTTTGCTTTGCGTAAGGTATTAGAGCAGGCTAACAGGTATCCGATGAAGCAAATTATAGAGGTGTACCACAAACTTTTGGAGACTGACCTTTTTATTAAGACCGGGAAGTATGACGGCGAGCTGGCTCTTAATCTTCTGGTTGCCGACCTGTGCCAACGGTACCGGAGATAGATAGCGCCCTCTAACTACTGATTCGTTGACAGCCAGCCTCTCTTAAACTAAAATCATTATTGTAATTATGACCAGTGATGAAATTCGAACGGTATTTTTGAGTTTCTTTGAGGAAAAGGGACATAAAGTTATCCCTAGCTCGTCTCTAATACCTCATGGTGACCCCACCTTACTGCTCACCAGTGCCGGTATGGTGCAGTTCAAGCCTTATTTTTTAGGCGAGGCAGTGCCACCCAGCCCCCGTCTGGCGTCGTGCCAAAAGTGTTTTCGCACCACGGATATTGAGTCGGTAGGTGACCCTAGCCATCTTACCTTCTTTGAGATGCTGGGCAACTTTAGTGTCGGCGACTACTTTAAGCCGGAGGCAATTAGCTGGGCGTGGGAGTTTGTTACCCAGCGCCTGGGGCTGGCGCCACAGCGGCTGTGGATAACCATCTTCCTTGATGATGACGAGTCTTTCCACATCTGGCGGGAAATAGGTGTCCCCGAGTCAAGGATATTGCGATTTGGTGAAGCGGATAACTTCTGGGGACCAGCCGGCGATTCTGGGCCCTGTGGTCCTTGTAGTGAAATCCTCTATGATTTTGGAGAGGAATTTGGCTGTGGCAAGGCTTCCTGTGCCCCGGGCTGTGAGTGTGGCCGCTTTTCTGAAATATGGAACCTAGTATTCACTCAATATAATCAGGATAGGGAGGGGCATCGTACCCTATTGCCCAAGCCTAATATTGATACCGGTATGGGGTTAGAGAGAACCGCCGCCGTGATGCAGGGTAAAACCTCCGTCTATGAGACAGGCCTCTTTGCTCCTTTGCTGGAATGTATAT
Source organism: uncultured Dehalococcoidales bacterium (assembly GCA_964597725.1). Taxonomy (GTDB): domain Bacteria; phylum Chloroflexota; class Dehalococcoidia; order Dehalococcoidales; family JAUVZE01; genus CAZNEL01. Next base: position 13,874 of record CAZQZA010000013.1, read on the forward strand.
CTGGGCTAACCGGGAAGAAATACGGTACAGACAATGATGCCGATAATGCTATACGAATAATAGCCGAGCACAGTCGGGGGATTGCCTTTCTCATTGCTGACGGGGTACTCCCCAGTAACGAAGGCCCAGGTTATGTACTGCGCCGGCTGCTGCGCCGGGCAGCCCTCTTTGGCCGGAGACTGGGACTGGATAAGCCCTTTCTGACAGAAACGGCTAAGGTTACTATTAAGCAGATGAGGCATATTTACCCTGAGTTAACGCAGCGGCAGGATTTTATGCTAAAAGTAATCGAAGTCGAGGAAGCCAGATTTGAGGAAACACTTAGCACTGGTCTTGAGCTATTGGATAGCATTATGGCTGAGCGTGAGACTGATAGGGCGGGAGAAATATCAGGTGTGGATGCCTTCCGGTTATATGATACCTATGGCTTTCCCGTGGAGCTGACAAAAGAGATTGCCGCCAGTCATGGCCTCTTGGTGGATTTAGATGGCTTTGAGAAAGAAATGGAGAGGCAGCGAAAGAGAAGCCGGAGCGTTGTTATCAAGGTTCCAACTGCGGAGATAAGAGTCTCTGCCCTAAGTCCAGAGGTGGTGATTAGCAAATCTGTTGGCTACCACACCCTCAAACAGAAATCGGTTATTTCTCGTATCCAAGTTAATAGTAAGCTCACGGAGACAATACAAGAGTCTCAAGAAGCAAACCTGATTTTAGAGGCTACCCCGTTCTACGGGGAGATGGGGGGGCAGGTAGGCGATACCGGTCAAATAGTAAGCCCATCAGGAAAGTTTGCGGTGACCAATACTGTTCGGGGCTCGCATGATATTGTCGTCCACCTGGGGCATGTTACTGAAGGACATTTATCGGTTGGTGATACGGTGGAGGCAGTGGTAGATGAGGAACGACGGCTTGACATTGCCCGTAACCATACGGCAACTCATTTACTTCAGTTCGCCCTCCGCCAGGTGCTGGGTGAGCATGTTCAACAGCGGGGTTCACTGGTAGCCCCAGACCAATTTAGATTTGATTTTTCTTACCTGACGGCAATGACCGAAAAAGAAATACACGAGGTAGAGCATACTGTCAACGAGAAAATCCGTCAGAACCTGAAGGTGTATGATGAGGAGATTCCGTACGAGAAGGCTCTTGGCGAGGGGGCGATAGCCTTATTTGGTGAAAAGTATGGCGATATCGTCCGGATATTGAGAATCGGCGAGCCAGTAATTAGTGCTGAGCTATGTGGTGGCACCCATGTTAACTCAACCGGAGAGATGGGGGTATTTCACATCATTGGTGAAAGCGGCATCGGTGCCGGGTTAAGGCGCATTGAAGCCGTTACCGGCAGAGGGGCTGAAGCCTTTATTAACCAGCGTCTATCGGATTTACAAAAGGCTGCCGAATATCTAGACGCTGAACCAGATAATGTGTTGGATAAAGCGTCTAGCCTGATAGCTGAACTGGACAAAGAGCGCAAAAGAGTTTTAACTCTGGAGAGAGAATTATCCAAGAAAATAGCTGAATCTTTACTAACTCAAGCTGAAGTGGTAAAAGGGATAACAGTATTGTCTGCCAGAACACCTTCCTTACGCACAGAAATCTTGCGGGAGATGAGTGACCTGCTTAGGGACAAACTGAAGAGCGCCGTGGTAGTCCTGGGCACAATCTATGAAGACAGACCTATCTTTCTGGCGGCAGTGACCCCAGATTTGGTCTCCCGAGGCTATAATGCCGGGGAAATAATAAAGCAGGTCGCCAAGGTAACCGGTGGCGGTGGTGGGGGTAAAGCCACCTTCGCCCAGGCTGGGGGTAAATATAAAAATAAGCTAGATGAAGCCCTTCGGTTGGTGAAGAGCTTAGTATAGAATCCAAGGCTGGAGATAGATAAAACGCGCAGTTTAGCACTGGACATCGGTGATAAGAGGATAGGGGTAGCCCTCAGCGACCCTGATGGCATACTAGCCAGCCCACTTACTATTATTGAATGTAGAGAGGAGAGGCTGGATATAGAGACGATTACTAATATTGTTAACCAGCATCAGGTTGGGCAAATCATAATCGGTCTCCCTCGCTCTATGGACGGTAGTATCGGCCAGCAAGCGAAAAAAGTGCAAGCTTTCACCCAGATATTATGCCAGCATACCAAAGTTCCGGTTGAGTTTCGTGATGAGCGGTTATCAACAGTAGCAGCCAAACGTTTGATACAGTCCGTTGGTAGCAAAAAGACCAGGAAGAAAGTCAGGGACGATGCAATAGCCGCCGCTCTTATATTGCAGGGTTATCTGGATGAGGCAAAATTATAATCAACCTCTTGGCTAGTTCTCTGTTGATATAGGCATCGTAATTTACTACTTTAACTCGCTTAGTAATCAGAAGTGGTGAAACAAGGGAATAGCTATGGAAATAATCGATAAATCGTTTAAGCGGTCGCCTAAAAGCTTCATTATGCAAAGTTTACTGGCTGTGGTAACGGTAGCCATAATCTTATATTTCGTTGAAGTATTAACTCATGCCGCTATTGTGGCTGCTCTAGGAGCCAGCGCCTTCATTGTTTTCGCCATGCCACGCTCAATCACCGCGCAACCAAGAAAGTTAATCGGTGGGCATGTTGTTGGAATACTTTCCGGTACTCTTTGTTACTACGCTTTTCTCACCGGTCCTTTAGGGAAATTAATTACCAGTTGGGAATTTACCACTTTGTTTGTCTATGCTCTGGCGGTGGGGTTGTCAATTTTCTTGATGGTAATTACTAATACGGAGCATCCGCCGGCAGCCGGTACTACTCTTGGTATTGTCGCCCATGCCTGGTCATATCAGATAGTTGTTTTTGTCCTGTTATGTGCTGTAGGCTTAGCTATCGTGCGAGGGTTATTGGGCTCCCGCTTAAGAGATTTAGTTTGAGATGGACTAATCTGAGAAAATGGACTTTCACTTAATTAAAACCTGCCCCGATGGTAAAGCCCGTGCTGGAGAATTGGTAACACCGCACGGCAATGTGCCCACACCAGTATTTTTACCGGTGGGTAGTCAGGCTACCGTTAAGACACTGACCCCTGAAGAGCTTAAAGAAATCGGCATACCGATGGTACTGGCTAACACCTATCATCTCTACCTCAGACCGGGCATTGGCGTGATTGAGAAGATGGGAGGTTTACATAAATTTATGGCTTGGGATAGGCCCATCCTTACCGACAGTGGCGGCTATCAGATATTTAGCCTGGCAGCACTACGTCGGGTCAGTGATGAGGGGGTTTTATTCCGTTCCCACATTGATGGGAGCGAGCACTTTCTTACCCCGGAGCTAACTATTCAGTTCCAGGAGGCCCTTGGCGCCGATGTTATTATGACTCTAGATGAGTGCCCGGCCTATGATGATAGCTTGGAAAAGGTGCAGAAGGCAATGACCAGAACCCACCACTGGGCGGAGAGATGTCAAAGGGCTCAAAGGCACAGTGACCAGGCGTTATACGCTATTGTGCAAGGTGGCGTCATCCCTGAGCTTCGGCACCAGTCAGCTAAATACCTTACCTCGCTGGATTTCCCAGGGTATGCTATTGGTGGTTTGAGCATTGGAGAGCCAAAAGAAACAACCCTATCCATGATTGAAGAGACGGTGGCATTACTACCCGAGGCTAAACCCCGATACCTGATGGGAGTAGGCTCCCCAGAGGACATTATCGAGGGCGTAGCTAAGGGGATTGACATGTTTGACAGTGCCCTGCCTACCCGCGTCGCCCGAAATGGTGCTTTGTTTACCTGGCAGGGCAGGCGTAATATTAGAAATGCAGTCTATAGCCAGATGGACAAGCCTTTTGCTCCCGGCTGTGATTGCTATACCTGTCGCACCTTCTCGGCAGCTTATCTACATCACCTATTTAGTTGTGACGAGCT